>CANGSN010000282.1 GCA_947455805.1 Planctomycetota bacterium | reverse complement strand
GGCGCGTTCGACCAGCCTGGGCGCCCGCGCGACGTCGGCGGCCGCAGCGACTGCGCGCGCTGCCACGACACGAACGCGTTCGCTCCGGTCGTCGCCGACTTCGACCACGGCACCTGGACCGGCCATCGTTTGCTCGGCGCGCACCAGGCGCTGCCGTGCGCGCAGTGCCATCCGCCGAGCGGCAAGCCGAACACGCCGCGGCTCGGTCCCGCCACCGGCAGCACGTGCGCGTCGTGCCACCAGGATCCGCACGCCGCCCAGTTCGCGGTCGCCACGGCGACCGACTGCCGCCGGTGCCACGTGGAGACGACGTGGCAGGAGCTGCACTTCGACCACCAGCGCGACAGCCGGTTCGCGCTCGACGACATACACCGCGCGCTCGACTGCGCGAAGTGCCACCAGGGCTACCGCGTCGGCGAGACGACGATCGTGCGCTACAAGCCGCTCGGCACGAAGTGCGGCGACTGCCATCAGCTGGGCGCCGACCACACGGTCGTCGGCCGCAAGGGCAAGGCTGCGAGCGGGGCGGCGCCGGGCGGCGAGGGACGCCGGTGAGTCTCGGGTGTCGATCCGGAATGGCGATCGCTGCGCTGGCGTGTGCGGCCGCGGCGGCGGCGCAGCAGCCGGCGGCCCAGGATGCGCGCCAGCAGGATCCGGCTCGCGAGCAGACCGTCGTGCTGACCGTCGTCTCGGCCAGCGATCGCAGCGTCTACTTCGACCACGGCCGCGACGTCGGGCTGCGGGTCGGCCAGTTCGTCCGCATCTTCCCGCCGGGAGCCGGCGAGATCGAAGTCGAGGTGCGCGCGCTGAGCCAGACGTCGGCGCGCGCCGAGCTGCCACCTGGCGTGCCGTCGCCGCCGGTGGGCACGCGCGCCGAAGCGCGCTGCGTGCTGCCGGCGAACGCGCCGGTCGCCAGCAACCAAGCGCCGCCGAAGCCGAACGTGCCGGCGCACCCGCCGTGGACGCGCCGCGAGGATCCGCGCAGCAGCGACCAGCCGTTGCTGGTGCCGACCTTCGGCCAGCGGCCCGACCAGCGCCCGGCGACGCTCGACGGCCGCTTCTTCGCGTTCGGCCAATACAACATGGACCGCGCCGGCGACTCGGCGACCGACTACCAGCTGCTGCGCACCGGCCTGCGCGCCGACGCCACCAACTGGCTCGGCGCCGGCGAACGCACGCGGCTCGCCGGTGAGTACGACGTGCGCCACGTCGACGTCGACGGCGGCGACAACGTCGACAACCAGAACGCGCGCCTCGACCTCGCGTCGGTGGCGTTCGGCACCGAAGCCTGGGCCCCAACCGGCTACGAGTTCGGCCGCTTCTTCTCGCCGCACCTGCCGGAGCTCGGCCTCGTCGACGGCGCCGAGTTCGTGCGCCGCTACCGCTCCGGCCTCCGCCTCGGCGCCGGCCTCGGCGCCTACCCGCGGCCGTTCCCGGCCCGCGACCAGGGCGAAGACGTCGGCGTGCACGCGTTCGTCGACTACACCGCCGACGCGGCGCGTTCGTTCGCGGCCGCACTCGGCGTGCAGAAGACCTGGCACCTCGGCGCGCCCGACCGCGACCTGGTGCTGGTGCGCAGCGAGTGGCGGCCGGCGGAGCGCGTGTTCGTGCTCGGCAGCGCCAAGGTCGACTACTACTCGGGCCGCGACACGATCAAGGGCCGTGGCTTCGACCTGACCGAGCTGCTGCTGCAGGCGCGCTGGGACGGCAGCTGGCTCGGCACCGGCGTCACCGTGTCGCGCTTCACGTGGCCGGAACTGCAGCGCCGCGAGTACCAGATCCTGCCGGTCGAGCTGGTGCGCGACGGCTACGTCGAGCGGTTGTCGTGGAGCGGTTCGCTGCGGCCGCTCGATCGCCTGTCGCTGCGCCCGCGCCTCGACTGGTGGCGCGACCAGGACCGCGATGGCACGTCGCTCGGCCTCGACGCCGACTGGCGCGGCCTGTGGAACGAGACGTCGGCGCTGTCGGCGGCGTTGTTCCGCAACGACGGCGGCTACAGCCAGGGGCCGGGCGCCCGCCTGCAGGTGCGCGACCGCATCGGTGCCTGTTCGTGGCGCGCCGGCTATCGCTGGTACGAGTACGAACTCGACGCGCTGGTCACCGGCAGCGAGACCTACACCCGGCAGTCGGCGGAGGTCGGCCTGTCGTGGCCGCTCGGCGAACGCACCGACCTCGACCTGTCGGCGGAACGTTGGTTCGGCGATCGCGAGGACGCGACCGCGTTGGCCTTCTACCTGCAATGGCGGTTCTGATGCAGAAGCGAACTCGACCCCGTCGTCTGGCCCCGCTGCTCGGCCTCGTGCTGTGGCTGCTGGTCGTGGCCTGCGCCAACCTCGTGCCGCAGAACGGCTGGGACCAGGCTGCCGGTCCGGTGGTGCCGCACGACTCGTTCCCCGCCGACTGCTCGTTGTGCCACACCGGCGGCAACTGGCAGACGATCCGCGCCGACTTCACGTTCGACCACGGCGCACGCACCGGCGTCGTGCTGCACGGCGCGCACGCGCAGGCGAGCTGCCTCTTGTGCCACAACGACCGCGGGCCGGTGCAGCAGTTCGCCGCGCGCGGCTGTGCCGGCTGCCATGCCGATCCGCACCTGACGCGCCTTGGCGCCAACTGCCAGGACTGCCACGAGGAGCGCTCGTGGTATCCGCGCGAAGCGATCCTGGTGCACGACCGCACGCGCTTCCCGCTGGTCGGCGCGCACGCGGCGGCGGCGTGCTTCCGCTGCCATCCCGGGGCGCAGGTCGGCAACTTCGCCGGCGCGCCGGTGCGCTGCGAACAGTGCCACGAGGCGGACTACCAGCGCACGGCGAACCCGAACCACGCGCTGGCGTCGTTCCCGCGCGACTGCGAACAGTGCCACCTGCCGGTCGCGTGGAGCTCGGCGCGCTTCGACCACCCGGCATCGTTCCCGCTGGCCTTCGGCCACGCCGGCCGCCGCTGCGGCGAGTGCCATACGACGCCGAACGCGTTCGCCGGCCTGTCGACGGCGTGTGCCAGCTGCCACACCGACGACTACCAGGCGACGGCGAACCCGAACCACGCCGCCGCCGGCTTCGGCACCGACTGCACCGATTGCCACAACACGTTGGCCTGGCGCGGGGCGGGCTTCGCGCATCCGGCGAGCTTCCCGCTCAGCAACGCGCACCAGCAGGCGTGTACTGCCTGCCACACCGGTGGCGTCTACACCGGGCTGAACCCGGCGTGCGCCAGCTGCCACCTGCAGGACTACCAGACGGCGACCGATCCGCCGCACGCGTCGTTCGGACTGAGCCAGCAGTGCGAGCAGTGCCACACCCCGACGATCTGGGGCGACGGCAACTGGAACCACCGGTTCCCGATCACCAGCGGCAACCACAGCGGCCTCGCCTGCTTCGACTGCCACACCAACCCGGGCAACCGCCAGGCCTTCTCGTGCATCGACTGCCACGAGCACAACCAGACCAGCACCAACCAGGACCACCAGGGCGTGTCGGGCTACACGTGGACGACGGCGGGCTGCTACCAGTGCCACCCGGACGGGCGCAACTGACGGGGCGGGCCTTCACGCGATGCGGCGTCGCGGCCACAGACTATGGCCCATGGCTGCGGCGAAGGCCACCAGCGTGAGGTAGTGGCCGATGCCGGCGGACATGCCGCCGGTGAAGAAGCTCGTGGCGCCGGCCAGCAGGCACAGCGCCAGCCCCGCGGCCAGCGCGAGCGGCACCACGGGGCCGAGTGCTGGCAGGCCGCGGTCGCGCAGCACGACCGCGGTCGTCGCGACGAGGGCAGCGACCAACGTCAGCCACAGCGGCATGCCGTGGATGGTGCAGTGCCAGGCGTTGCCGACCTGCGCACGCCCGAGGCGCGCCGCAACGATCTCGGACACGACCCAGGGGCTCACCGGGTGCACGGCGAGACTGTCCGGCGTGATCAGCCACGGCATCCACTGCGCCGCGGTCACCAGCGTCAGCACGACCAGGGCGAGCCACGGCAGCGGCGGCCGCGGTGCGGTGTCGTTGCGCACCAGTGCTGGGTGCGCCGGTGCTTCGTGCGCACCCGCGCGCGCCGCGTCGTCGCTGCGCTGCTGCAGGTCGCGCTTCACTTCGCGCGCCGCCTGGTAGCGCTGCGCCGGGTCGCTCTCGAGCGACTTCATCACCACCGGGTCGAACGGCCTTGCCGCCGCGTCGCGCGCCGACGGCGGCTGGAAGCGGCCGAGCGGCAGGCGACCGGTCAGCATCTCGTAGACGACGACGCCGAGCGAGTAGAGGTCGGCGCGGTGGTCGACCCCGGCGGCGGCGTGCACCTGTTCGGGCGCCATGTAGAGCGGTGTACCGAGCTGTTGGTTCGACTGCGTCAGCGGCACGGCGTTGCTGCCGGTGCCGACCAGCTTGGCGAGGCCGAAGTCGGCGATGCGCACGCGGCCGTCGCCGTCGACCAGGATGTTCTCGGGCTTGATGTCGCGGTGCACGATGCGGTGGTCGTGCGCGTACTGCAGCGCGTCGCACAGCTGGCCGACGTAGCCGAGCACCTCCTGCGGCCGCAGGTTGCCCTGCGCCAGCAGTTCGCGCAGGTTGGCGCCGTCGACGTACTCCATGACCAGGAAGAACCACGGGCCACTGCGGCCGAAGTCGAACAGGCCGACGATGCCGGGGTGCGACAGCTTCGCCATCGTGCGGGCTTCGCCTTCGAAGCGCTCGGCGAAGCTCGGGTCGCCGACGAGGTCGGGCAGCAGCAGCTTGATCGCCACCAGGCGGTCGAGCTTCTTGTGCCGCGCGCGGTAGACGGCGCCCATGCCGCCGCGGCCGACCAGCGCTTCCAGCGCGTAGTCCGGGAACATCGGCCCGAGCTCGGCGATCGGCGGCAGCGCCGGGCCGCGGCCGGCGGGCTCGGCGGCAGGTGCCATCGCCAGGTCGAGC
>CANGSN010000281.1 GCA_947455805.1 Planctomycetota bacterium | reverse complement strand
CGGCGGCAGGGGCGGCGGCGCTGGCCGCGCGCGTGCGGGATCCGGAGGCGCTGACGCGTGCGCTGGTCGCGGTGCCGCTGGCGGACTGCATCTTCCGCGGGGACGCGGTCCCCGGGGAAGGCCTCGAAGCCGCCGTCGTCGAGGCGCTGCTCGACGTCGTCGCGCCGACGCAGTTCGTGCCGAACCTCGATCTGCTGAAGGCGCCGGCGAACGAGCGACTCGAGTTGTTGACCGGCCGCATCGCCACCGGCGCCGAGGTTCGCCTGTGGCGCGACTGGTGGAGTCGCGAGAAGCCGACGTTCGTCGGCGCGCGTGCGTCGCTCGTCGTCGACGAGGGCAACGTCGCCGCAGCCGTGCTGCAGTGGCGCCAGGAGAAGCGACTCGTCCGCATCGTCGTCGAAGACCTCGCCGACCAGGCGCCGGTCGAGGACGCCACCGAGATCGTGCTGCCGCGCCCCGCCATGCTGGCGTTGTTGGCGTCGCTGCGCGCCGCCGGGTTCCAGGAGCCGTCGAGGATGCGCGTGGCCGGCAACCTGCCGATCGTGCGATCGCTGCAGTTGCAGGTCGGCGCGCGTCGCTGCATCGCCAACGCTCCGGCCAGCGACGTGCCGGCGTTCACCGCGTGGAGCGGCATCGTCCAGCAGCTGGTCGCCGACAACCTGTGGCAGCTGTTCCGCCCGGCCGGTGTGGCTCGCGGCGACGCCTGGCGGGCGGAGAGCGCCTGGCGCGCGGCGAACCCCGACGAGAACGCGCGTGCTTCGCGGCTCGCGATCGCGGTCGCCCAGTCCTGGCCGCAGCTCGGCGAGGACCTGCGCGTGCGCGGCCTCGAGTTCCTGGTGGCGCACCCGCAGCGGTCGCGGCTGCTCGGCGAGGAACATGCCAGGGCCGCGGTCGCGATGCTCGGCACCTTCGAGAAGCTCGGTGAGCTCGACCTGCGCCTGCTCGAAGTGGCGGCTTCGGCGCCGGGTGATGTCGTCTGGCGGCAGGCGGTGCGGCTCGCGGCCCAGAAGGGCGGCCGCAACGCCGTGCGCGCGGTGTTCGCGGTGCTCGGCGACGATGCCGTCCTGGCCTCGCTGCAGGACGACGAGCCGGTGGTGCGGCGCGCCGGCATCGAGGAGGTGCTGACGATGCGCGATCACCGCGCGTTCCCGCGCCTGGTCGAGTCGCTGAAGGACGCCGACCTCGAGGCGCGGCGCCTCGCCATCTACGCCTGCGGCACGCTGCGCGTCGCCGCAGCCTCGCGGCCGCTGGTGGCGCAGATCGCCGCCGAGGACGCGACGCCGGAGCTGCGCCGCGAAGCGATGGTGGCGCTCGGTCGCACCGGTGGGGACCTGGCGTTCCCGGTGCTGCAGCGGGCGATGGCGGCGCCCGACCAGGGCGACCGCGACGCCGCTTTGCGGGCGCTCGGCGAACTCGCCGACCTGCGCGCCGCGCAACTGCTCGCGGAGCTGGTCGTCGTCGGCAACGGCAAGGACCTCGGCAACCTGGCGACCGCGAGCCTGCTGCGTCAGGGCGCCCTGCTGGCGGTGCCGGCCCTGCGCGTGCAGCTGGCGAAGGTCCAGGACCGCACCATCCGCACGCAGCTGGTGCTGGCCCTCGGTGCCTACCAGGATCCGGAGGTGCTGTCGGACCTGATCGACCTGCTGCGCGATCCGCGCCATGCCGCCAGTGCCGCCAGCCTCTTCGCCTGCACGACCGGCTTCGAGCTGGTCGACTCGCCGGAGCGCGGCAGCCGCCTGGGCCAAGCCGAGGTCTGGTACCGTCAGCAGCGGCAGAAGCCGCAGTGGCAGTGGCTGCTCGACGCGTTCGCCGCGAACAAGATCGAGACGTCGCTGCAGCCGCAGTCGTTCGTCGGCAAGCCGACCAAGGAGACCGTGTTCGAGCTGACCCGGCTGCTGGTCGACGGGCCGGTGCCCCACCTGTGGCCGCTGACCGTCGCCGTCCTGCGCAACCTGACCGGCGAGGAACACGGCAACGTCACGCTGCACGCCACGGTCGAGCAGCGCAAGGCGATCGCCGAGCTGCACCGGTTCGCGGTGACCGCGGTCGGCACTTCGTCGCGTTGACGGCGGGTCGCGCGCGGGCGGTGCAGAGCATCGGCTGGGCGCGCGGTTGTGGAGTCTTCGCGGGTCGGTATCGTCTTCGGCCCTTCGCCCCGCCAAGACTCCGCATGACCGACGTCGTCGCCATCGCCCAGAAGATCCAAGCCGAGAGCAAGACCCTGCAGGCCGTGCGTTCGGCGCTGCAGACCGTCATCGTGGGCCAGGACGCCCTGCTCGACGGCCTGCTGATCGCGCTGCTCGCCGACGGCCACGTGCTGCTCGAAGGCCTGCCCGGCCTCGCCAAGTCGCTGGCGGTGAACGCGCTGGCCAAGGCCGTCGGCGGCCAGTTCCGCCGCATCCAGTTCACGCCCGACCTGCTGCCGGCCGACCTGGTCGGCACGCACGTCTACAACCCGAAGACGGGCGAGTGGCAGGTCAAGGAAGGGCCGGTGTTCGCCAACTTCGTGCTCGCCGACGAGATCAACCGGGCACCGGCGAAGGTGCAGTCGGCGCTGCTCGAGGCGATGCAGGAGCGGCAGGTGACGCTGGCCGGCGACACGCGGCGGCTGCCGGACCCGTTCCTGGTGCTGGCGACGCAAAACCCGGTCGAACAGGAAGGCACCTACGCGCTGCCCGAGGCGCAGATCGATCGCTTCCTGGTCAAGCTCGTGGTCGGCTACCCGACCCGGCAGGAGGAGGCGCGCATCATCGACCGCATGGCTGGCATCGGCGCGCACCACGAGGTCAAGCAGGCGACGACGCCGGAGGAACTGCTGCGCATGCGGCAGCTGCTCGACACGATCTACCTCGACGACAAGGTCAAGGGCTACATCGTCGACCTGGTGTTCGCGACGCGCGAGCCGGAGAAGGTCGGCCTCGAGAAGCTGCGCCCGCTGATTCTCTACGGGGCGTCGCCGCGCGCGTCGCTGGCGCTGGCCCGCACCTCGCGCGCGCGCGCGTTCCTCGAAGGGCGCGGCTTCGTCACGCCGCAGGACGTCAAGGCCGTCGGCACCATGGTGCTGCGCCACCGCGTGCTGACCACCTACGAAGCCGAGGCCGAAGGCATCGGCAGCGAGCAGGTGCTGCGGCAGGTCTTCGACACGGTGCGCGTCCCGTAGCCGGCAGGCTGCCCATGGCGCAAGCCATCGATCCCGAACTGCTCGCCGAGGCGCGGCGCGTCCAGATCCGCGCCGACCGCATGGTCACCGACGTCATGGCCGGTGGCTACAGCTCCGTGTTCCGGGGCTCCGGCATCGAGTTCGACGAAGTGCGCGAGTTCGCCGAGGGCGACGAGCTGCGCAGCGTCGACTGGAACGTCACCGCGCGCACCGGGCGGCCGTTCGTCAAGAAGTTCGTCGAGGAGCGCGAGCTGACCGTGCTGTTCGTGCTCGACGCGTCGTCGTCGATGCGCTTTGGCACGAAGCCTGCGCGTCGGCCCGGCAGTGGGGACAAAGGCAACAGGGCCGCGGCTGGCAAGGCTGGAGCGCGGCGCACCGTCGCCGGCACCGCGGCGCTGTTCGTCGGCTGCGTGGCGTTCGCCGCCGCGCGCAACAACGACAAGGCCGGGCTGGTGATGGCGAGCGACGTCGTCGACCGCTACGTGCCGGCGAAGAAGGGGCGCAACCACGTGCTGCGGCTGATCCGCGAAGCGTGCGTGCCGCCGCTCTCCGGCCGCGGCACCGACCTCGTCGGCGCGCTCGACTTCGCCGGTCGCGTGCAGCGGCGCCGCGCGATCGTGTTCGTCGTCAGCGACTTCCTCGGCCAGGACGTCAGCGCGCCGCTGCGGCGGCTGGCCCAGCGCCACGACGTCATCGCCGTGCGCATCCGCGACCCGTTCGCCGCCGGCATCGACCGCGCCGCCGGCGACGTGGCGGCGCTGCCGCGCGTCGGCTTGTGCGACTTCGTCGATCCCGAGAGCGGCCGTGCGGTCACCGTCGATCTCGCGAGTGCTGCGGTGCGCGAACGCATCCGCGCCAACTGGCAGGCCGAGCGTGCAGCGCTGCTGGCGACCTGCCGGCGCGCCGGCGTCGACCTGCTCGACGTGCCGACCGACGGCTCGGTGGTCGATCCACTGGTGCGGTTCTTCCGCATGCGCGAACTGCGGGGAGCGAAGCGATGAGAGCGCGCCTTGCCGCACGCTCCGTGGTCGGTGTCTGCCTGCTGCTCGCACTCGCGGCATGCGGCGGCGACGCGGCGCCGTGGGCGGCGGCGCCGGCGACCGGGCTCGACCTGCGCCTGTCGCTGCAGCCGACCGAGGTCGACCTGACGCAGCCGGTGACGGCGACGTTCGACCTGTTCGTCGGCGCCGGCCTGACCGTCGCGTTCGCGCCCGCTTCGGCGATCGACGCCGAGCAATGGCGCGTCGAGGTGCGCGAGGAGCCGGCTCGGCCGCTGTTCGGCGGGCAGTGGCGGCGCACGGTGCTGCAAATGCGGCCACGGCGCGGCCCGGGGCCGCTGACCCTGCCGTCGTTCGTGGCGAAGGTGCAGGACGGCGAACTGGCGGCGAGCACCGCCGAGCAGACCGTCGTCGTGCGCAGTGCACTCGGGCTCGCCGTCGGTGGCACGCCCGAGCTCGCGGTCGAACTCGGCCAGCAGGTCGAGACCCGCGGCGACCTGTTCGCAGCGCCGCGCGCGTGGTGGCCGTGGCTCGCCGGTGCTGGTGGCCTGCTGTCGTTGCTGGCGCTCGCGTGGTGGCTGCGGCGGCCGCGCGCGAGTCACTATGCGCGCGAGGTGGCGGTGCCGCCGCACGTGCGCGCGCTGCGCGAGCTGCAGCGGCTGCGCGACGCCGTCCGCAGCACGCCGGCGCAGGTCGACGCGTTCTACGTGGCGACGTCGCAGGTGCTGCGCGACTACGTCGAGGAGCG
>CANGSN010000280.1 GCA_947455805.1 Planctomycetota bacterium | reverse complement strand
CTCCCGGTGCCCATACCTGGCTGGAAATACCCGTTCCCTTTCCGAACACGGCAGTCAAGCAGCCAGGGCCGATGATAGTGCTATGCGCGAAAGTAGGTCAGTGCCGGGTCAATCTTGAACAGCCCCAGTGCATGCACTGGGGCTGTTTCCTTTTGTGGAGTTCCGTTTCGCGTCACCCTTCGATGGCCAGCGTTGCCGAAGCTGCGAAGCACCCGGTCCTCCGTCGGTTCGTCTTGCGCAAGTGCATCGTCCAAGTCGGCGGCAGCTGCCTCGCCTTGGTAGTTCCTGACGCCAGGGATTGGATTCGTCGCGGGGATTGGACCGCAGAACGGCTTCGGGGGGGCGAGCCACCGTATTGGATACAGATCTGGCCGGCTGCGACCGCGATGGCGCGTCACCTCAGTCGGGTCGCTTCGGCACTTCCCGATCCTCCGCGTTCCGCCGAGTCTGGGCCGGCCGTGGCAGCCGTCGGGCAACCGAAGGTGGGGTGGCCACTCGCGGGAATGCAAGTGCTCGACCTCGGTTGTGGGCTTGGGGTTCCAGGATGTGTGGCCTCGCTGTTCGGTGGCCAGGTCACATTCGCAGACCAGTCCTCGGATGCTCTAGCGTTCGCTTCGTGGAACGCGCTCCAGCTCTCGGGTCAGCAGCACCTGCAGCAGCATTTGGACTGGGCTCGGCAGCGCACGCGAGGTCGGTTCGATCTGATGCTGTTGGCGGACGTCAGCTACCACGCCAAGCACCACGCCCCACTGCTCGATCATGTCGCCAACGGGCTCGCTCCGGGAGGCGTGGTCGTGCACTCGGATCCTTTCCGGTCTGCTTCTACGAAGTTTCTGACGGAGCTGTCCTCACGATTGCCGACCACGCAAGGCGAAGTGGTCATTCGGGATGGGAGCAACGCGACTCGGGTCCGAGTGGTCGTAGCGAGTGCTTCCCCGGTTGCCCTGCAGACTTGGTCGCGTTCGCTTGCCTCACGGGTTCGGGAACTGCCGAGCCAGCCTTCGGGGCATCCTGCGCGATCTTGCCAGGAGCTGGAGGGCGGATCCGTGCGGCCCGACTCGCGAAGCGAGAAGGGGCTCCCTGAGCACTCGAGCCATGGGGCTGCTCTTGGTTCTCCGGCGGTGAGGCCAACAGGAGAGGCATGATGCTGTCTCTGCCAAGCATGCCTGTCGGCTGCCTTTGCAGTCCCGCAGAGGCCTCGAGAGAATTCTCTCTCTTCTCTGATCCGACCTGGCACCGAACGCGATCGGCCCCTCGAGCACGACGACTGGCATGATTTCTCGCGATGCTCCCCGACTGCCACTGGCCAGTGACGGCCGGGAGCAGGACTCTCTGTTGACCCAGGTTGCCTGGTTCAACCGCCTGCGCTGGATCGTGGGAACAGGCATCTTCGTGTTGTGTGCGATCGCTGCGCATGCATTGGCTGCGATCAAGGATCCCGTCCCCCTGTATCTGCTCGGTGGGCTGACGCTGTTCGCCAACTACTGCTACCGATCGATGTTCCCGCGGCTGCAGCGCAGCCCTCTGCCGGTGGTTCGTCGCCATGTCTTCCTGCAGATCGGCGCTGACCTGGCGATCTTGACGGCACTGCTTCACTTTTCCGGCGGCGTGACCAATCCGCTGGCCCTGTTCTACTCGTTCCACGCGTTCATCGCGGCGCTCGTCCTCTCCGTTCGTGCGGCCGTGGTCGTCGCGATCTGGAGCATGGCGCTCCTGATCGGGCTGGGGGCCGCGGAGCGCCTGGGCTGGCTGCTTCATCATCCGCTGGACCTAGGGCTGGTGAGCTTGTCCGGGGTGCAGCCACTCGGGTTCTGCTTGTTGGTGTTCGCCTACGGGACCACCCTGGCGTTCTCGATCTACTTCGTGGCGACCGTCCTCGACCGGCTCCGGGAGAACGAAGGACAACTGCTTCGTCTCGGTCGGCACCTTGCCCTCAGTGAAAAGCTGGCATCGATCGGCACGCTGGCTGCGGGTGTCAGCCATGAGATCAACAATCCAATCGGTGTGATCACGGGCAAGGTGCAGGTGCTGCGCTATCGGGTGCAGGATGGAGACCCGGCCGACAAGCTCCTGGCCGACCTCGATGTCATCGAGAAGCATGCTCGGCGCATCGTCTCGATCACGACAGGTCTGCTGCAGTTCTCACGCGAGGCGCCCTTCGAATTGCGGCCAGTCGACGTGTCGGCGTTGTTGCGCGAAGCCGCGGACTTGGTGCGGGTTCCCTACCGTGCAGCCAACGTCGAACTGGATGTCGCTTCGGGGCCGCTCCCGGCGGGGGCTGTGATCCTCGGTTCGAGCAACCACCTGTTGCAGGTACTGATCAACATCCTGCTCAACGCCAAGGACGCATCTCCACCGAACTCCCGAGTCGCACTGTCGAGTTCGCTTTGTTCGATGGAGCTTGTCCTCGAGATCGTCGACCACGGCGTAGGCATTCCCGCTGAGCATCTGGGCAAGATCTTCGACCCCTTCTTCACAACCAAGGATGTGGACAAGGGGACTGGCTTGGGTCTCGCAATCAGCCACGGCATCGTCGAGCGTCATCGCGGGCGGATCGAAGTCGACAGCGCGCCCGGCAAGGGGACGAGGTTTTGCGTGATCCTGCCGGTGCAGCAGGCGTCGTGCTGATCGCAACGTCAGGCCCGGATCAGAAGGGCAGGCGAGTGCTGGCTTGGTGGGGAGCACAGGTTCTCAGGTTGCCCGCGGACGTGCGCCGAGCAAGCTGCACGATCTCGTGACAGCTCCACCCTTGGATGAACTTCGCGGCGGAGGCCCAAGCAGTAGCGTCCGCGCGTCAAAAAGTCCTTGGCATGGGCGGCTCCGAGAGGTAGCGTCCCCTTGGTGTTGGGCGGTCGCCAAGGGAGGGACCGACGGCATGGGCCACCTGGACTAGGCACCCGGGTGGCTCGACTCTGGTCGATCTCGGCTGCGGCCGGGCATCGGACGGCGGGCAACCGCTGGTTCGATGTTGGCTCCAAAGCCCTGCCGTATCCGCGATTTCTGGAGCTTCGTGGTGCCGTCAGCGCGAGCTGGCGGCACCACTTTATCCTCTGCGCCGCCTTCGAAACTCGCGAACGCCGGCCAACTCGTGTCTGCCTGCGCAACGGATCTGCCCGCATCGGCATGGGAGTGCATTCGGGAGCGGCGGTTGCCGCTCGCCAAGTGGTCGGCGGGCGACTTGGGCCGGTTGCTCCCCAGGGTCTGTGTCCCCCCAGGCCGTGTCTCGGAGGTATTGGGCCGCAGGCGCTCTACTCCGTTCCACACAGCGGGCCCGCTCGTAGGACGGACCAAGCGGGTAGGAGCAGTTGCGGACCGCTGGTCTGCGGACCGCTGGTCGGGTGCTCACCAGGGGCCTCTGTGGCTCTCTGTCCAGCGAGCTTCTCGACCGTTCACAACGGCCCTCTGAGACGGGGGCTCGGGGCTCCTTATCGCCCCATCAGCGCTCGATGCCCACCCGCTTTTCAAGACCCGGCGCAGGGGGCCATGCATCGATCTCGCGATCGACGGGACCCGCGTTCCAGCAAGCGCCTAGCGTGGTCGCTCGGCGAGTGAGCAGGCTTCCAAGGAGACGACGCAGCGGGGCTGGCTGCGTCGACCTCGTGGTGGATGGGCCCCGCGTTGCGGCGTCCTAGGGATCGCTGAGCGTGGTCGCCCAGCGGGCGAGCACGCTCAGATCTTGACGTCCATCACCTGGTCGACATGGAAGTCGTAGCTGAATTCCTGGTCGACGTTGATCAGACGGCCGGTGCCCTTGAACTCGTTGAAGATGATCGCGCCGGACAGAGCTCGGCCGTCATCGAGACTCAACTCGACCCATTCCGCCTGACGGGCGTTCATCAGCAGGTCGTAGACTTCGTCACGGGTCAGGCGGGTGGTTTGGCGTTCGGACATTTCTTGGCTCCTGGTGCAACCTCGAGGCAGGCACGCGGGCGGTGGAGGTTTTGGGGTTGGCTGGAACTCGGCGGGGCTGGCGATCTGCGGCTGAGGCCGCGTTCTCGGAATGGGCAGACAGTCTGGGGATGGTCAGATCGCTTTTTCGGACCGCCGAGATTGTTGTAAGTTCAATCCTGGTCGAGAATTCCATTCTCCATGAGGAGTCTGGACCACGATTCCAGGGTCGCCGGATTCTGCCATAACTTGCGCAACTCGGCAAGGTGGGTGAACCCGCCGCGCATCTTCGAGACTTCACGGATCCCGACCCGTTCCTTGGCTTGCGCCAGAGGTAGCGGCACCTTCAGCAGATACGCCAGTCCGGCGTGCACGCTGCCGACCTCGGTGCTGTCGTCGTTGATCAGCCCGACCAGCCGTGGCGGCGGCACCTGCTCCAGCCGCCAGTCCAGTTCCTCGCGCAGTTCGCGCAGCAGCGAAGCGGCGAAGAAGTCGACGCCGTGGTCGCGCCAACTGCGGTCGCCGGCCGCGTCCTCGGGCTCGACGTGGCCGCCGAGGCCGATGCTCCAGGCCCCGTGCAGCCGGGCTTCGCCCTGGCCGCGCGTGCGCTGCACCAGGAAGAAACCCGGCTCTCCGCCTGGTCGGTCCGCTGCACAGCGCAGCACGCAGTAGGGGATCCACTGCTTCCACGCCGGCGTCGTCTCGGCGATGGGGCGGGGTTCGAACCGCGCCTGCTGGGCCGCGCGCCGAAGGAACGCGTCCGCCGCATCGGCGGCGATCGGTTGGAAGCCCTGGGGCCAGTCGCCGCCGAAGAACGCGGCGCGATCGACGACCAGGACCTCACTCATTGCTTGGCGTCGCCGCCGTCGTGAGTGGGCTTGTCGCTCGCCGGCTTGTCGGTTGCGGGCTTGTTGCCGCCCTTGCCGAGCAGCGCGCGCAGGTTCGACAGCGACGTGAACTCGCCCTTGTGCGTGCGCGTCTCGGCAGCTTCGCGCGCCGGCTCGACGGTGTAGACGCGCTGTTCGCGCGGGCCGCGGCCG
>CANGSN010000279.1 GCA_947455805.1 Planctomycetota bacterium | reverse complement strand
CGGCTGCGGGCCTTTCGACCCGACCGCGGCGTGCTCGCCGCCGCCCGCCGGCGGCGGACTTGCTGGATTCTTCATCGCGATCTGCGCGCCTGGGCGCCGGCGGAGTTGACCATCGCGCGGCGATCGCGACAATCCTCGCCCCTTGTTCGCCGGCCACATTCCGTGTGCCCGAACGAGACCGAGGGCGACGCCGCCCTGATCGAGACCGCATGGCCCAGAACATCCGCAACGTCGCCATCATCGCTCACGTCGACCACGGCAAGACCACGCTCGTCGACGGCCTCCTGCGCCAGACCGGCACGTTCCGCGCGAACCAGGCGGTCGGGGAATGCGTGATGGACAGCAACGAGCTCGAGAAGGAGCGCGGCATCACCATCCTGGCCAAGAACACGGTCGTCGACTACCAGGGCACGCGCATCAACATCATCGACACGCCGGGCCACGCCGACTTCGGCGGCGAGGTCGAGCGCGTGCTGTCGATGGCCGACGGCGTGCTGCTGCTGGTCGACGCCGCCGAGGGCCCGATGCCGCAGACGCGCTTCGTGCTGCAGAAGGCGTTCAACCACCACCTGAAGCCGATCGTCGTCGTCAACAAGATCGACAAGCCGGACGCGCGCGCGCAGGAAGTCGTCAACGAGGTGTTCGACCTGTTCATCGACCTCGACGCCGACGAGGCGGCGCTGGAGTTCCCGGTGTTCTTCGGCTCCGGCCGCCAGGGCTGGATGACGTCGGACCTCGCGGCGGCGAAGCAGGGCGGCGAAGGCAAGAGCCTGCAGACGCTGTTCGAGGCGATTCTGAGCCACATCCCAGCACCCAAGGACGATCCGGAGCTGCCGCTGCAGTTCCGCGTGACATCGCTCGACTGGAGCGACTACGTCGGCCGCATCGCCATCGGCCGCGTGCACCGCGGCCGCGTCAAGGCCGCCGAACGCGTCGTGCACCTGTCGCGCAGCGGCACGCAGAAGGAAGTCTCGGTGCGCGGCGTCTACCGCTTCGTCGGCCTCGGCCGCGAGGAGACGAAGCAGGTCGACGCGGGCGACCTGTGCGGCGTCTACGGCATCGAGAACATCGAGATCGGCGACACGCTGGCGGCGATCGAGCGCCCCGAGGCGATGCCGATCATCGCCATCGACGAGCCGACGATGACCATCGTCATGCGCGTCAACGACTCGCCGTTCGCCGGCAAGGACGGCGGCAAGTTCATGACGTCGCGCCACATCCGCGACCGCCTGGAGAAGGAGCTGCGCGTCAACGTGGCGCTGCGCGTGCAGCAGGGCGAGAGCGCCGACCAGTTCAAGCTGTCGGGCCGCGGCGTCATGCACCTCGGCTTCCTGCTCGAGACGATGCGCCGCGAGGGCTACGAGTTCGCCGTGCAGAAGCCGCAGGTGCTGTTCAAGGAGATCGACGGCGAGAAGCAGGAGCCGATCGAGTACCTGACCGTCGACGCCCCCGCCGACGCCGTCGGCAAGGTCATCGAGATCCTCGGCAACCGCAAGGCCGAGATGCTGAAGATGGACCGCAAGGGCACCTTCACGCGCCTCGAGTTCACGGTGCCAGCACGCGGCCTGATCGGCGTGCGCAGCCGCCTGCTGAACGCCACCGCCGGCCAGGCGACGATGCACCACGTGTTCCACGGCTACGGCAGCTACCGCGGCCCGATCGAGGAGCGCACCGCCGGCGTGCTGGTGTCGATGGCACAGGGCCAGACGACCTTCTACGCGATGGATGGCCTGCGCGACCGCGGCACGTTCTTCGTCCCCGAGGGCGTCGACGTCTACGAAGGCATGGTCGTCGGCGAGCACTGCAAGGACAACGACCTCGTCGTCAACGTCGTGCGCGAGAAGAAGGCGACCAACATCCGCAGTGCTGGCAAGGAGATCTTCGTCAAGCTGCCGCCGCCGCGCGCGTTCGGCGTCGAGGACGCGCTCGAATACGTCGGCGAGGACGAACTGGTCGAGGTGACGTCGAAGTCGGTGCGCCTGCGCAAGGTCCACCTGAAGGAGACCGACCGCAAGCGCAACGAACGCCGCAGCGAAACCGTCTGATGGCCCGCGCCGGTCGATGGCTCGCCGCGTCGACCCGAGCGCATCCTCGGCCAGGACGCACTGCCGACGGGAGAAGGCAGTGGAGTGTTGTCCACGAACGAGGCGGCGTCCCGCTGTGAGAACGCGGGGCCAGCGCACTGCAGGACCCGATCGAGACCGCCGATTTCCCCACCCGAGAGAGACTCATCCTTTCGTAACGGGGGAACTTCGATGCAACCGGGACCTGCAACCAACGCCAATCTGCTGCTCCGCGCCATCGTGGCCGGCCTGGCGCTGGCTCCTTTGTTCCTGCTGTCCAGCTGCGGTGCTGGCGGCGAAGAACGTAGCCTGACCGGCGGACCGGGCTCGGGCGATCCGGGCTCGGGCGATCCGGGCTCGGGTGATCCGGGCTCGGGTGATCCGGGCTCGGGCGATCCGGGCAGCGGCGGTGGCCCGGGCGCTTCCGGCGAGCCCGGCGTGCCACTCGGCTGGACGCCCGAATTCAAGGTGACGAACGACGCCACGACGGAACGCACCGAGACGGTGCTCGCGTCGGTGCCGTTCCCGTTCGGCCATCATCAGTCGACGGCGTCGCTGGTGGTCAGCGGCCATCAGACCGCCTGGCGCGTGCTGCAGCGCTGGCGCGACGGCTCGATCCGCGTCGCCCAGGCGCAGTTCACCGACACCTTCGCCGCCGGCCAGACCAAGACCTACCAGGTCGCCGGCGGCACGCCGTCGCTGAGCGGCTCGTTCACACGCAACACGTGGGTGACGACGGCCGCGCCGACGCTGCAGATCGGCGCCGAGGTGCGCGACACGTTCAACGTCGCCTACCGCGCGTTCACCAGCGGCGACGGCGAGATCCTGACGCAGACACCGCTGCACCGCGTCGCGCGCCATCGCACCTACCACACCGCACCGAGCGGCGGCATCGGCCGCGACTACCTGGCGTCGACGTTCTACGTGCAGGAGTTCCGCGAGGTGCCGGTGGTGGTCGTCGACTGGGTGCTGGGCAACGACTACCTCGGTGCCGACAATCCGAACGGCGCGAGCGATCGCAACCTCTACCCGCTCGGCGGCATCGACATCAACGAAGCGCGCTTCGTCTGCGGCGGCCAGGGTGTCACCGCGTTGCCGTTCCGCCCGACGCACAATGCGATCGAGGCCGGAGCGAACCTCGGCGGTGGCCTGACCGGCTTCCGCGTGCTGAACAACGATTGGCTCGGCGACGGCCAGACGCGCCGCTATCGCTTCGTGCTGCAGGTCGTTCCTGCCGGCGCCAGCCAGACCGACGCCACGCGCTGGCAACAGACCGCACAGGCGATCGTCGGTACGCCGACCTACCCGCTGGCGACGCACCAGAGCTGGCTGACCACCGGCAGCCTCGGCCTGCTCGGCGGCCCGATCGCCGGCCCGGCCAACGCCTGGGCACGCGCCGAAGGCGAGTTCCAGACGTTCTGGAACTCGAACTTCTTCGGCACCTTCGGTTCGCGCGGCGATCCGCTGCCGACCGGCACCACCGGCACGCCGCGCAACGGCCCGTTGAGCCAGGAGCTCGCGCATGCCGTGCAGGCCGGCCATCATCGCCTGCTCTCCGTGCTCGAGGAGAAGGCGTGGATCCAGGCGCTGCGCGCCTACCACCTCTACGGCCTCACCTGCGGCGACGAACAGAACCTGTTCCTCGCCGACGGCATCCCGGTCTACCCGGGCTCGCGCGACCTGTCGCAGGAGTCGCTCGGCCGCCGCGCGATCGTCGCCAACGATCCGTATCCCGCCTACCGCACGCGCGTGCTGACGGGTTGGAACCATGCGCGCGGCTGGGAGCACTTCGACCACGAGCACTGGAGCACGGACCTGCTGTTCGACTACTGGACGATCAGCGGCGACTGCTGGGCCCAGGAGGAACTGCGCCAGATGGGCCAGTCACTGAAGAGCATGATGCGCGTCACCACGTTCGCGACGCGCTTCGTGCAAGCGGTGCGCGCCGAGGGCTGGACGATGCAGGGCTTCGTGCAGTGCTACCTCGCCACCGGCGACCAGAACCTGCGCAGCTATGCGATGCGCCGCGTCAACGAGGTCGTCGACGCGCAGCGGCTGAAGAACCATCCGAGCAAGACGATGGGCGTGCAGGGCAACTACCTGGCGACCACGTGGCCGATGAACCACGAGTTCTTCATGACGTGGCAGCACGGTGCGGTGCTCTACGGCTACCTCGGCGCCTACCGTCATTGGGCCGAGCCGAAGCTGCTCGAGATCTGCGAGGACGTCGTCGACAACGTCGAGTACTCGTGGGTCAGCAACTACCAGGATCCGCAGTTCGGCTTCGTCGCCAACGGCCTGCGCTACTACACGGCGTTCAGCCACAACGGCACGCAGGTGGCGGCGAACCACTGGGACGCGACCAACGGCATCCGCTTCGGCGACTCGCCGCTCGGTGGTGCGCACGTGTTCCTGGTCACCGGCCTCCTGCTGCTGTCCGACATGTCGGGCGATCCGACGGTGCAGCAACGCGCCGAGTACTACGGTGACCTGCTGCGCCAGGGCCCGCTGAACAACTCGCGCTGGGACAAGTGGTTCTACGTGCTGCCGGAGACGCACGCGAATTGAGCCGAGGCCGGGCCTCACCCGAGAGCCGCCTACGGGGTGCAGTGGGCGCGAGAGTCAACTGCACCCCGCGCCGTTCGCAGCCGACTTCGTGACCCATAGCCAGCGCCGTATGCTGCTCGGCAAGCCCTATCTCATGCTCGCTCGTCTCCTCGGCGCCTTCGCGGTGCTGCTCGCGGCCGTCCACGGCCAGCGCTATCTCGGCTACGTCTGCGACGACGCCGTGATCTCGTTCCGCAGCGTCGCCAACGCCGGGCTCGGGCACGGGCTCGTCTACAACGTCGGCGAACGCGTCGAGACCT
>CANGSN010000278.1 GCA_947455805.1 Planctomycetota bacterium | reverse complement strand
CATCCGCGCATCATTGCCGCCGGTCCGCCGCAGGGCCAGTTCGGCGAACCGGCCCGCGGGCCGCGGGGGCGGCTCACCCGTCCAGGCAGTAGCGCTTCAGCTTCTCGTAGAGCGTCGAGGTGGCGATGCCGAGCAGCTGGGCGCTGCGGGTGCGATTGCCGCTGGTACGCTTCAGCACGGCGACGATGTGCTGGCGTTCGAGTTCTTCGAGCGTCGGTACGTCCTGGGCCGGTGCGTTGGCGCCGTCGTCGCCGAGCGTGCTCGGCAGGTGCCGCGGGGCGATCGGCTGGTTGCCCGCCTGCGCGGCGGCGGCCTCGAGCACGAGCCGCAGTTCGCGCAGGTTGCCGGGCCAGTTGTGCTCCGTCAGCATGCGCTTGGCGCGTTCGGTCAGCAGCCGCGGCGAACCGTCCGGGCAGCTGCCCAGCTCCGACAGGAACAGCTCGGCGAGCGCCAGGATGTCGCGGCTGTCGTGGCGCAGCGGCGGCACTTCGACGCGCTGCGCCTGCAGCACCTCGAGCAGCGCCGGTTCGATCTGCGCGATGCCGGTCGGCAGCGAACTGGCGACCAGGACGGGCGGGGCGGTGCCGTCGGCGGCCGGCTTGCGCAGTTCGGCGAGCAGGCGGACCTGGCTCGCAGCCGTCAGTCGTTCGATCTGGTCGAGGAACAGGGTGCCGCCGCGCACCCGCTGCAGCAGCCCCCCGGGCTCCCGGCCGTCCCCGAACAGGTCGCGTTCGTGCCGCCATGCCGGCACCTGCATGGCGTTCCACGGCACGAACACGGCGGCCCGGCGCGGGCTCTCGGCGTGCAGGTAGCGGGCCAGGTCTTCGCGCTCGGTGCCTTCTTCGCCGACCAGCCAGATCGGCTCCGTGCTGTTGACGAGTCCGCGCAGCGTCTGGCGCGCCGACTGCAGGCGGTTGCTGAGCAGCAGCGCGTTGTGGGTCGCGGTGCCGTGGAAGCGCAGGCGCTTCACTTCGTCGCGCAGCCGCAGCCGCTCGGTGGTCTCCTGCAGGCGATGCCAGACGACGCTGCCCAACGACTGCGCGAGGCGCAGCAGTTCCTGTCCGGCGGGGGCGCCGGGTTGCGGTTGCTGCAGCACCATCAGGCCCTCGCCGACCTTGCCCAGCGGCACCAGCAGGCGATCGACGGTCGTCGAACTTTCCGCGGTGCGCACGAGATAGGGGCGGGTCGAGCGGCGGGCTTCGCTCAGCATCGATTCGGGCAGGCGCGCGGCGGACGTCGCTCCCGGCACCGAGTGGGACGCGAGGGCCTCGATGCTGCCATCGGCGGTGAAGCGGCCGATCCAGCCGCTGCTGCGCGACGTCAGGTTGCGCGACAGGTCGAGCAGCGGTTCCGCTGCATCGCGCAGGTCGCCGAGGTCGGCGAACGTCCACTCGATGCGGTCGAGCACGCGCACGGCGGTCGCAGCCTGCGGATGTTGCAGGGTCGGCGGGACTTCGTCGTCGGCGACTTCCCGCGAGATGACCACCGTCCGTTGGTCGTCGGGCGTGATCGTCATCGCCGCGCTGCGCCGCTCGATCACGAGCCGGGTGAGCCCGATCGTGATCACCTGACCGGGCAGGATCTCGCCGGCGTGGGCGGGCTTGTTGTCGATCGAGACCGGGTTGCTGCCGCCGAGGTCGCGGAACTGGAAGCTGGTGCCGTTCCACTCGAGCTGCAGGTGACGGCGGCTGACGGTGGGGTCACGCAGGACGATGGAGCAGTCGTCGGCGCGGCCGATGGTCCAGCGATCGCCGCGCAGCGGCACGGTGCGCACCGTGCCGTCGCCCAGGATCACCAGGCGATACTCCGTCCCATCCCTTTGGTTCTCTAGCATGGGTTCCCGGTGCGGAGTCTCCGAGAATCGGAGGGTGATTGCAAGGGCGATGCATCATCGTCGAGAATCGAACGCATGCTCGTTGCCAAGTCGTAGCGCGCGCCTAGGATCCGGGCGTCCCGGAAGATCGGAAGTCAAGTTCGTTCGTCGTCGACAGCCCCGCACATCGTCAGCCTCGAGGGTGGAAGCCTCGAGACTGGAAGCCTCGCCCGCGCGCCCAGGATGCCGGAAACGGCCCGTGTGCGCTGACCTTCGTCGAGCCCCGCCGGCGCGCCGCCTCGCTGAGGTGCGCAGCATCGCCCCGGCGCGAATCCGCGACCAGCTCATCGCCGACTTTCCCGCCTGCCGTGACGGCACCGACGGCCCTGACAGGCCCGCGTCGCTCCAGAGCTCGCTGCTGCCGTGCCGATACCGCGCCGGTATGGCCTTCTGGATCGTCGGCTGGTGCGTCCTGGCAGTGGTGGTGGCGATCGCGCATCACCGCGTGCGCGTCGGCAGCGCTCCCTATCCGGCCGAAGTCGCGGCGTTCATGCTGCGTTTCGAGAACGAACTGGCGTCCGCGCATCCCGAGGTCGTGTTCCTCGGGCTCGTGCCCGAACGCTTCGCCTGCCTGCTGCGCGTCGACGGCCAGGAGACCGTGGTCGGGCTGCACGAGGCGTTCCGTCACGCCGAGGCCTTCCCCGACGAGTTCACGCGCATGGTCGCGAACCTGCTCGGGGAAGTGCGCGAGATCGGTCTCGGCCGCGTCGCCGACGTCGACTTCGCCACGGCCGCGACGTCGCTGCTGCCGCAGGTGCGCAGCAAGCAGTGGCTCGCCGATCATGGCAGCTTCGGCGACTCCGGCCTCGTGCACCGTGCGTTGAACGACGACCTGGTCGTCGTCTACGTGATCGACGCGCCGTCGACGATGGTGTTCGTCTGTCGCGAACACCTGCGGCGCTGGCGCAAGACGGTCGACGACCTGCACCACCTCGCCGTCGGCAATCTGGCGCGGCGCGGGGTCGCGGGCCTGCCGAAGGGCGGAGTGGTGGGGCCGACGGTGGTGCATTCGGGCGACGGCTACGACGCGGCGCGCGTGCTGCTGCTCGAGGCGCAGGAAGGGCTGCTGGTCGCCGTGCCGGACCGCGACACGCTGTGGATCGGCCCCGAGAACGGCCAGAACCTCGAGCAGCTGATGGCGACGACCGAGGCGATCGCCGAGCAGTCCGCGCACCCGGTCTCGGCGCAGGTCTATCGGCTCAAGGACGGCCAGCTCGCGCCGTTGCCAACTCGTTCGTGATCACGATCGGTCCGCTGCTCGGCACGGTGAACCGCTGTGCGGGCAGTTTGGTCAGCGGCGCCGACAACTCGTAGTCACCAGCGCCGAGCACCAGTTCGCTGCGCGTGCCACGGCGCAACACGACGCCGGCGCTCTCGCGCATCAACAGCCAGTTCGGATCGGCGATGCGGCCGACCTGCAGTGGGCCGGCGAACGACTGCTCGGGCGGCAGCAGCAGTTCCACCTTGAACGCGGTCAGTGCCACCGGCAGCGTCTGGCCGCTGGCCAGGCGGGCGACCGGAACGTCGGTGCGGCACACGTAACCGTACTTGGCGAAGCGTGCCTCGCTCGCCACGGTCACCGCCACGTCCTGGTCGGCCTGCACCTGCACGACCAGCTTGCGCATCGCGCTCGGAGCCGCGTCGCGTGGGAACGGCGTCCAGACGAAGTCGGCGCCGTCGTGGCAATGGAACGTGGCGACGCCCGCATCGGGGCCGAGCAGCGCCAGGCCGTCGCCATCGACCGCGATGTCGAGGGTGGTCGACGATGCCTTCGCTTTCGCCGGCCGTTGGCCGGGGTTGGCGGCGCGGTCGCGGAACTCGGGGCTCGGCGCCAGGCGCTCGGGCTCCGGCAGGCGCTGCGGTTGCGGCAGCCTCACCTCGGCGTGCGGCTGGGACGCCGGGCTGTTGCGCATGCCGACCACGGCACCGTAGAGCGCGGCGATGGCCGCGATGGCGAGCAGGACGGCGAAGACGAAGCGGGCGAGCAGGGTGATGGCATTCCTCCGGAGTGCGGCAGTCTAGTGCCCGCCGTCGCGGTGGCCAGGGTCAGCGACCGCCTCGGCCGCCGCGCTGCCCGCCGCCAGCGCCAGCACCACCGCCGCCGCGCGGGGCGGCCGCGCCTGGCTGCGCATTGGTGCCGGGGGCCGGCTCGGCGCTCTTGGCCCCGGCAGTCAGGTCGATCTGCTGGTCGCCGCTGACGACGACCGGCTGGCTCGTGCGTTCGCGGCCGCGCACGGTCAGCACCAGCAGGTAGTTGCCGGGCTTGATCGCGTCGAACTTGAAGGCGCCGGCCTGCAGGCGCGCGTCGTAGCTGGTGTTCTCGCGCGTCCAGTCGTTCAGGTTCTCGGGCAGGTCGGCGAGGTTGGGCAACAGCTGCACGCGGCCGTTGAGTTCGGTCGCGGCCGCGTCGGCGGCAGTCACGGCGCCTTGCAGCGAATGCGTCAGCAGGCTGATCGCGACCTCGGTGGTGCGGTCGACGGCGACGAAGACCTCCTCTTCGTGCAGCGTGCCGCCGCGTCGATCGGTCTGCACGCGCAGCCGATAGCGGCCGACCGCGACCTTGTCGATCTCGAAGCGGCCGGTCGACGCCACGGTCGCCTGGTTGCGGCCGCCGCCGCGGCCACCGCGGCCCATGCCCATGCCGCCGCCTTGCGGTTGGTTGTTGTCGTCGAGGCGCGCGAGTTCGACCGCGTAGCCGTTCGCCGGAGCACCGTTGACCAGCACGTTGCCGGCGACCTTGCCGAGCTGCGGCCGCGTCACCTGCAGGTCGAACCGGGTCTCCTGGCCGGCCTGCACGACGACGTCGGCCGTCAGCTGACCGCTCAGGAACTGCGGCATCAGCTCGCGCATCAGGTCCTGCGGCGAGCCGATCCAGCAGCGCACCAGGTAGGAGCCGGGCGTGAGTTCGTCGAAGCGGTAGGTGCCGTCGGCGGCGACGTTGGCCTGGGCGAACGGCCCTTGGCCGCCACCCTGCCCGCCGCGCCCGCGGCCGAAGCCGAAGTTGGCGTTGCCGCCGTCGATCGACACGGCGCCGACGCGCGCCTCGCCGAGTTCGTTCGCGCCGAGGCCGCGCACCGTG
>CANGSN010000277.1 GCA_947455805.1 Planctomycetota bacterium | reverse complement strand
TGGCGCGCCACAGCAGATCGTCGGTGGCGAGCGGCAGCAGCTGCGTCGGCAGCACCGGCGTCAGCGCCGCGAAGCCGAGATGCTGGCGCGCGGCCTCGGGCGGCACGTCCTGCACGAGGTCGACGTGCAGCAGCGCGAAGTAGCGTTCGTTGCCGCGCGGCGGGCGGATCGGGCCGCGGATGCGGTGGCCGTCCTTCAGGTTGAGCCCGCGCACCTGGCTCGGGCTGACGAACACGTCGGCGGCGCCGGCGGCGAGGTCGTGGCCGGGGAAGCGCAGGAAGCCGAAGCCTTCCGGCAGCAGTTCGAACACGCCGTCGACTTCGACGCGTTCGTTGCGCGCGAGGTGGAGCGCGAACATCGCCGCCAGCAGTTCGTCGCGGCCGAGGTGCGGCGCAGGTGCCTGGTTCGGGCCGCCTTGCTGCAGGGCGGCGAGCAGTTCGCTGCCGGACCAGTTCGGCCACTGCAGGCTGGCGGCGGCGGACGGGGCGCGCTGGGGTTGGCTCGGGATCATGAGCGCTCGGAGAGGTGCACGAGCAGGCTCGCGACCTGGGCCGCCATCGTCGCGCGGTCGCCGCCGTTGTCGATGACGAAGTCGGCGCGTGCCTGCTTCTCGGCCAGCGGCAGCTGCGCTTGTTCGCGGCGCGCCAGTTCGCCGTCGGCCCAGCCGCGGCCGGCGGCGCGCGTTCGCCGCACGGCGTCGGGCGCGTCGACGAACACCACGTGGTCGCAGTGCTCGGACAGGCCGTTCTCGTAGAGCAGCGGCACGTCGAGCAGCGCCGACTGGCCGGCGGCCCTGGCGGCGGCGAGCTCGGCGAGGATGTCCTGGCGGATGCGCGGGTGCAGGATCGCTTCGAGCCGGGTGCGCGCGGTCGGGTCGCGGAACACCAGCGCCGCCATCGCTGCGCGGTCGAGGCCGCCGCTTTGCACGACGGCCGGGCCGAAGGCGGCGGCAACTTCGGCCAGCACGTCCTTTCTCTGGCTGACCGCGCGCGCGTGCCGGTCGGCGTCGACGTGGCGGAGTCCGTGGGCCGCGAAGCGTTCGCCGACCGCCGACTTGCCGGCGGCGATGCCTCCCACGATGCCGATGACGACGGGGGTTCGCGGGCGGAACGGAGCTGCGGCCGCGGGTGGGCCACCGGGGTCGGCCGTCATGTCGGCGGATCGTGGGCTAGACTTGGTCCGTGGGCAAGTCGTGCCGAACGCGCGCCTTGACCTCTTCCCTTCGCTATCTAAGATCCGCAGCCCCTCGCGCCCTCGATCGGAACGGTGACCCCGTTCTGGTGCGCTCGTGCCCTCGAGCGTGGCGTCCCGACTGCGTTCCCGATTTCTCCCTTCGGACACCCCTGACTCTCCTCTCCCCGTCGCCTCCGCGCGGCGGAGACCCGAACAGACCCCCTCGGAGCTTGGTTCCAATGCACAATCGTCAGAGCGGCGCTGCCCACGTCCCGATGATGTTCTTCCTGTTGCTGCTGATCTTCTTCCTCGCGGCCGTCGGCTTCGCGTGGATGAACCAGACGAAGAACAACGAACTGCTCGAGAAGATCGCCAAGGTCGAGGCCGAGAACGGCTCGCTGAAGGCGAAGACCCTGCTGTACGACCACTACATCAAGGACTCGGGCGATGCGGTCGGCAAGGCCGGCAAGTATGCCGGTCGCGCCAGCACCGAGTACAACGGCCACACGTTGGACGGGATCGAAGGGGTCATGAGCCCCGAGGAGATCACCAAGACCTGCGACAAGGCGCTCGAGCTGGCTGGTCAGGCGCCGTCCAAGGGCCTGGAAGCGGTGCTCGGCTCGCTGACGACCCTGCTCTCGCAGCAGAAGGATCGCATCCGCGACATCGAGAACGCTCGCGACGAGGCCCTGGCCACGCAGGCCAAGACCGCCGACGAGCTGCGCAAGAAGTCGGGTGAGTTCGAGGCCAAGGCCAAGTGGTACTCGGACGAGATCGCCAAGGTCCGCAGCGAGCTCGAAGCGAGCCACTCGCGCACCCAGGCGACGCTGACCGCGACCGCCGCCAACGTCGAGACCGTCTCCAAGGAGAAGCTCGCCGTGCAGGACGCCGCCACGCAGCGCGAGAGCGAGCTGCTGAAGATGATCGACGAGCGCAACAACCGCATCGCCGGCATGGCGCAGCGCGAGACCCTGCGTCGTCCGCCGGCGGTTGCCGACGGCACGATCATCGCGGCCCGCAAGGGTCTGCCGAGCGCGTTCATCAACCTCGGCCGCAAGGACCTGCTGCAGAGCGGCACGATCTTCTTGGTGCGTTCGCCGAGCAGCACCTCGGTCAAGTGCAAGGCCACCGTCGTCAGCGTCGGCGAGGAGAAGTCGGAAGTGCTGCTGAGCGACTTCGCCGACGAGGCCGGTGACTACGCCCGCGACGGCGATCAGCTCTACAACGACCTCTACTCGCCGCGCATGGTGCGCAAGATCTACCTGATGGGTCGCTTCAGCGCGCCCTACAACAAGGAGCCGCTCGCCAACCTGCTGCGTCGCCTCGGCAACACGGTCGTCGACAAGATGGCGCCGGGCGTCGACACGGTCATCCTCGGTGACGATCCGCTGAACGAGCTCGGCGATGGCTTCGCTCGCGTCGCCGAGTCGGCCGAGTTCAAGCAGGCGGTCGAGCTGAAGGTCGAGATGGTCAACCTGAACACCGTCCGCGAGCTCATCAAGCTGTGAGCCTGCTCGCCCGCAGGGCGACCAGGCTCAACCTTTCCGAGACGCCGCAACGCGGGGCCCATCGAACGCGAGATTGACGCCTCCAACCCCGCTGCGTCGTCTGCTTGACCGCTGACGCGGGCCGGTGGCACCAAGGTGCCGCCGGCCCGCGCTCGTTTCCGGTGGCGACGTGTGCCCGCTGCATTCCCGGCGCAGCGTTGGCGCGTTCGCAGCCGCGGACTAGATTGCGGCCCGCTCGCATGCCGCTCGACGACCCGCAGCTCCGCCACGCCCTCGACGACGATCCGCAGTTGCCGCGCATGTCGTTCGGCGACCACCTCGACGAGCTGCGCTCGCGGCTGCTGAAGTCGCTGCTGGCGATCGTGGTCGCCATCGTCGCCGTGCTGCCCTTCAAGCACCAGGTGCAGGAGATCGTCATCGATCCCTACCGCACGCAGTGGCGCATGGGGTTCCTCGAGCACGTCGCCAGGCTCGAAGGGGCCGAAGCGGCAGCGACGGCGGCGAACCAGCCGATGGACAAGCTCGAGGTCAAGTTCCTCGCGTTCTGTCGCGAGCACCGCGAGCCGATCCTCGCGGGGACCTTCAAGCACACCGGCATCATCCCGTACGAAAGCGGCTACCCGATGCCGTACAGCCTCTACGCGACCGGCGGGCTCGAGGACACGCTGTCCTTCATGTGGGCGTCGCTTGTGTTCGCCCTGGTGCTGGCCGGCCCCGTCGTCATCTGGCAGGCGTGGGCCTTCCTCGCCGCCGGCCTCTATCCGAAGGAGCGCGCGGTCTTCTACCGCTACTTCCCGTTCATGGTCGGGCTGATGGGTGTCGGCGTGTCGTTCGGCTACTTCGTCGTGCTGCCGTACATGTTGCGCTTCCTGGCAAACCTGATGGATCCGACCCAGGTCACGGCGATCTTCACCATCGGCCAGTTCCTGAACCTGCTGTTCGCGCTGACCGCGGCGATGGGCCTCGTGTTCCAGCTGCCGCTGGTGATGGTCGCCCTGCAGCGCATCGGCCTCGTCACGCACCGCGGCTTCGTCAAGAACTGGCGCATGACGATCCTCGTCATCTGCATCGTCGCCGCCGTGGTGACGCCGCCGGAGCCGGTGTCGATGCTGCTGATGGCGGGACCGATGGTCGTGCTGTTCGGCCTCGGCCTCGTGCTGACGTGGTTCGCCCGCCACCGCGACGCGCCGATCGCGGAGGCCGCATGACGCTGGTCGCGGAGATCCTGGCGATCGGCGACGAACTGATCCACGGCGCCCTGCTCGACACCAACAGCAAGGCGATCGCCGGCGAACTCGAACGCATCGGCTGCGTCGTGCACCGCTTCTCGGTCACCAGCGACGATCCCGGCCACCTGCGCGCGGCGATCGCCGACGCCTGCGGCCGCGCCGACGTCGTCGTCGCCACCGGCGGCCTCGGCCCGACGCTCGACGACCGCACGCGCGACCTCGTCGCCGAGGTGCTCGGCGGCCCGCTGTGGTTCGATCCGACCAGCTGGCAGCAGATCCAGGACTACCTGCACCGCCGCGGGCGCACGGTGCCCGACAGCAACAAGCGGCAGGCGATGTTCCCGCCGGGGGCTTCGCCGATCCAGAACCCCGTCGGCACGGCGCCGGCGTTCGCGGTGACCGTCGGCCGCGCGCGCTTCTTCGCGCTGCCCGGCGTGCCGCGCGAGATGCAGCACCTGCTGCACGCCGACGTGCTGCCGCAGATCGCAGCGCTGCCGGGCCTGACGCCGACGGCGCAGGTCTGGCTGCGCGTGCTCGGGCCGAGCGAAGCGCTGCTCGGCGAACGCATCGAGCCGTTCATGGTTCCGGGGCGCAACCCGGCGGTCGGCATCACCGCCAGCGGCGGCCTGCTGACGATCCGCATCGTCGGCACCGCTGCGACCCGCGAACAGGCGCTGGCCGACTGCGAACGCATCGCCGCCGAACTGCGGCCGCTGCTCGGCAGCTGGTTGTTCGCCGAAGGCACGTTCGAACTGCCGGACCTGGTGCTGCAGCGGCTGCAGCGGCAGGGCCGCACGCTGGCGCTCGCCGAGTCGTGCACCGGTGGCCTGCTGGCGGCGCGGCTCACCGACGTGCCCGGTTCGTCGGCGGTGCTGCGTGGCGGCGTCGTCGCCTACGCCAACGAGGCGAAGACGGCGCTGCTCGGCGTCGAGCCAGCACTGCTGCAGCAGCACGGCGCGGTCAGCGAACCCGTGGCGCTGGCGATGGCGAACGGCGCGCGGGTGCACTTCGCGGCCGACGTCGCGGTCGCGACCACCGGCATCGCCGGCCCGGGCGGCGGCAC
>CANGSN010000276.1 GCA_947455805.1 Planctomycetota bacterium | reverse complement strand
GATGCGGCGAAGGCGGCAGCCGCGCTGCAGCCCCTCGGTTCGAGCGACGATCCCGCCCTCGCGCGCACGCGGGCCCTGGTGGCGGCGATCGCCGCCGCCGGGGACGACCGCGCCGCCAACGACGCAGCAGCCGAACTGGCGACGCAGGCGGGCCAGTTCGAACTGGCGTTGGCACGGCTCGATCGCGAGAACCGCCAGAACGCAGTGCGCGAGTTCTGGCTGCTGACGCAGCTCGGCCGCGTGCCCGAGGCGATCGACGTTCTCGAAAGGAAAACTGCCGACGGCTCGCGCACGGCCGAGGAGGTAGTGTTGCTGGTGCTGAGCCTCGTCGACGGCGGCAAGCGCTACCCACCCGACCCCGAGCGAGCCCAGGCGCTGCTGGACGCGGCCCCCGCGCCGCCGACGGATTCCCCGTGGCAGCCGGCCTGGGCGCCGATGCGCGAACGGGTGGCCGCCGCCGTCGCCCGCGAACGCCGACTCGACCCGTTCAAATGAGTTCCCCGCATCCCAGCACCCCGATCGCCGCCGCCACCGCGCCGACGCCGGCGAAGCCCTGCCGCGTGATCGTCGTCATGCCGGCCTACAACGCCGAGAAGACGCTCGAAGCGACGCTCGCCGGCATCCCGCCGGGCAGCTGCGACGAGGTGATCGTCGGCGACGACTGCAGCCAGGACGGCACCATCGCGCTGGCGCAGCGCCTCGGCCTGCCGGTGCTGAAGACGCCGCAGAACCTCGGCTACGGCGGCAACCAGAAGATGCTCTACCGCGAGGCGCTGGCCCGCGGCGCCGACATCGTGGTGATGCTGCACCCCGACTAACAGTACGAGCCGAGCGTGGTGCCGCACTTCACAGGCTTCCTGAAGCACGGCGTCTGCGACGTGATCCTCGGCAACCGCATCCGCTCGCGCCGCGAGGCGCTGAAGGGCGGCATGCCGGCGTGGAAGTACCTGTTCAACCGCTGCCTGACGATCCTGTTGAACCTCGCCTACGGCACCAACCTCGGCGAGTTCCACAGCGGCTTCCGCGCCTACCGCCGCGAGGTGCTGGAGAAGGTCGCGTTCGAGCAGAACAGCGACGCGTTCGGCTTCGACGCCGAGTTCCTGGCGCAGGCGATCCGCCACGGCTTCGTCGTCGCCGACGCGCCGATGCCGGTGAAGTACTTCAAGGAGGCGTCGTCGATCGGCTTCATGCCGTCGGTGCGCTACGGCTTCGTCAACCTGAAGGCGGCGTGGCTGTTCACGCTGAGCCGGCTCGGCATCCGCTTCCGCCTGTTCGCCGAGCGCGCGAAGGCTTGAGCGAGGCGGCATGAACGCGGGGCGCGGGCGCAGCGTCGACGTCGGCATCGACGTCGGCATCGCGTTGCTGCTCGGCTCGCTGGCGACGTGGCTCTACGCCGCGACCAGCCTGCACTGCATCTACGGCAACGACGGCGCCATGCTCGGCGACTGGACGGCGCTGCCTGAACGCGCCTACCGCCAATACCACAACACGCTCTACCTGCCGTGCGCCGACCTGCTGCGCTGCGTGCTGCCGCGCGGCGGCGTGGTCTCTGCCGACGATCCGCTGTGGCTGGCGAAGTCGCTGAGCGCGATCGCCGGCGGCATCGGCCTCGCTTGCAGCTACGGCTGCTGCCGCGCGCTCGGCAGCGCGCGCGGAGCGAGCCTGTTCGCGGGGCTGCTGCTGGCGGTGACACCGGGGCTGTGGTTCTTCGGTGCTTCGATCGAAGTGCACACGCAGCACTTCGCCGTCGTCGCCGCGACCGCGCTGGCGACGCTGTGGCTGCCGTGGCACCGGCCGGCGCTGGCGGTGCCGGCGGCGTGCGCGCTGTTCGTGCTGCCCTACCTGTCGCACCAGAGTGCACCGACGCTCGGGCCGGCGTGGATCCTGCTGATCCAGAGCGCGCGGCGGCGCGTCGCCCCGGCGTTCTCGTGGCCGGCGCTGTTCGGCCTCGGCTGCGTGCTGCTGCTGGCACTCGGGCTCGGCCACCTGCTGGTGCAGTGGCAACGCGGCCTCGGCTTCGCGTTCGGCGTCGGCGGCGTCGCCGACACCGTGGTCGCGTGGCGGCGCGAACTGACGCCGACGGTCGTGTTCGAGGCCGTCGTCGCGCCGCTCGCGCTGTGGCTGCCGCTCACCGCCTGGGCACTGGTGCAGCGCCGCGCCGACGGTTGGCTGCGGGCCAGCGTGCTGGCGTGCTACGCGCCGTTGACGGCATCGGTGCTGTGGTGGGGCGTCGCCGAACGCGGCGGCTACCTGCTCGGGCCGGCGTTCCTGCTGGCGCTGCTGCTGGCGGCGGCGTGGCCAGAGGCCAACGAACGGCGCCGCGCCGCCTGGCGACCGGCGATGCTGCTGGTCGTGCTGGCGCAGGCGGCGCTGGCGTGGCCGTTCGTGCGCGGCTTCGACCAGGCCGGTGCGCCGCTGTCGGCGCGCGCCCAGCGCGTCGCCAGCGTGCTCGGCGAACGCGGCCTCGTGCTGTCGTGCAACGACAACGCCCCCACCATCGCACTGTGGTTGCCGACGGTGCAGGAGACGCCGCTGCTGCCGACGCTCGCCAACGACGCCCCGCTCGACGTCTGGATCGCCGGCCTCGAGCCGCTGCTGCACGGCTTCGTCGCCAGTGGCCCGGTCGTGCTCGACGTCAGCTACCGGCTGCGCCGCGACCTGCCGGACCGCGTGCGCGACGCGACGATGCGCCTCGAGCAGCGGCTGCGCGAACGGTTCGCCGTCACCGAGCACGCGTTCGCCGACTGGCCGCTGTGGCGCATCGCGGCGAAGTGAGCCCCCGCGCGCGCCGTCGCGCGCCTCACCACGTCGAGCGGCGCGCCAGCTCGACCTCGGCCGCGATCACGCCGAACGCCGCCCACATCGGGTCCTTCGCCAGGCGCTCCATCGCCGCCCGCGCCGCGCTGCGGTCGCCGCGCACGAGGTCGTGGTGTGCGAGGGCGAACGCCAGCGCGCTGCCAGCGCTGCCGGCGAGCGGCTGCACGTCGGCGCGCCGCAGCTTGCCCGCATACAAGAGGCACGCCTGCAGGTAGCTCTGGTTCTCGACGACGTCCATGCCAGCATGGATCGGCGCCACCACCGCGGCCGCACCGGCGACGTCGCCGAGGCGCATGCGCACGCTCCACAGCCAGTGCGTCACCGCGACGCGCGATTCGTCGTTGCCGACGACGGCGAGGCAGCGCAGCCACGCGCGCTCGGCCAGCTCGTAGTCGCGGGCCAGGAACAGTGCGAGGCCAAGGTGGTAGTGCACGTTGTAGTGCAGCGTGCTGTGCGGGGCCCGGCCCACCGTCGGCCGGCCGTCCGGCTCGATCGCGTCGGGCACCGTGCGCAACCGTTCGGCGGCACGCTCGAGATCCCACGCCGCCTTGCCGAACTCGCGCAACGTGATCCAGCGATGGCCGCGGTGGCGCAGCAGCACCGGATCGTCGGGATGTTCGTCGAGCCCGCGCGAGAACGCGTCGATCGCCTCGCGGTAACGCCCGAGGTAGCCGAGCCGGCGGCCGACCCAGACGAACGCGTCGCGGTCGGTCGGATTCGCGGCCAGCGCGGCTTCGGCGGCGGCGAGGTCGGCGCGCAACCGGTCACCAGCTTCGCCGGCGGGCACCGTGGCAACCAAGGCGCGGCCGTCGAGGGCGAGGCACTCGGCGCCGTGTGGGAGCGCGTGGCAGCCGGCCGTGGCCAGCAGCGCCACGAACGCGCCGAGGCGCGCCTGCGAGATCGTCGTCATCGTTCCTCCTGCGGCCACGTGAACTCCTTCGTCTGCAGATCGCCCTTCCCATCGACACCGAGCAGCAGCGCCCCGCGCACACCGAACGCCGCGAGCTTCGGCCAGATCGTCTGCACAGAGTCCGCACCGAGCACCAGGAACGCCGTGCCGAACGCGTCGGCGATCGCCGCCCGTTCGGCCAGCACCGAGGCGCTGACGATGCGGTGCTCGGGGTTGCTGCCGGTGCGCGGATCGAACACGTGGTGCAGCAGCTTGCCGCCGACCAGCGTCCGGTTGCGGTAGTCGCCACTGGTGCACAGCGACTGGTCGCGCAGCGCCAGCACGCGGAGCGGTTCGTCGTCGCCGACGACGTCGGCGCGCGGATCGACGACGCCGATGCGCCACGGCTGGCCCGGCGCCTTCTCGCCGCGGCACAGCACCTCGCCGGTGACCTCGAGGTAGAAGCTGGCGACGCCGAGCTGCGGCAGCTTCGCGGCGATCGCATCGCAGGCCGCCCCGGCGACGAGGCCGTCGAGGTCGAGCTGCACGTCGGGTCGCAACTTCACCAAGGCCCCGTCGCGCACCTGCACCAGGCCGTAGCCGACGCGCGCCTTCGCGGCAGCCAACGCCGCCGGCTCGATCGGCTGCCCCGACTTCTTCGCCGCGCGGTAGAGGTCGCTGAGCGGCTTCACCGTCGGGTCGAACGCGCCGTCGGTCGCGGCCGCGACGGCGAGCGCGTCCTGCAGCACCGCCGCGAAGCGCGGCGACAACGGCAGCGGCTCGCTGCTGGCGTGCGCATTGACGCGCGCGATCTCGCTGTCGTTCCGCCACTGGCTGAAGGCCGCGTCGAACGCCGCCAGTTCGTCCGCGACGAGCTTCTGCACGTCGGCGATCGCCGCGCCGCCGACGAACTTGACCTCGTAGGTCGAGCCCATCGTCGGGCCGCCGAAGCGATGGACCACCGGCTCACCAACCTCGCGGGGTCGTTCCTCCGCCCGTCCGCACCCAACGAGCAGCACGGCGAGGAGCATCGAAGCCGAGCAGCGAATCGCCACCATGCACGAAGGCTAGCGCCGCTCTCGCGCAGGCGTAGCGGCCTGTTGCTCCCCTTCGCCCGTTGGTGTCCCCGCAGCCTGCGCGGGAATGCCCGTTCGGCGCCTTCGGCGGCGTCAGCCGCCGAAGTCGTCGCCAACGCGGCGCGGCAGCGCCGCACTCGCGCAGGCGTGGCGGCCCGTAGCTCCCCTTCGCCGATTGGTGTCCCGCAGCCTGCG
>CANGSN010000275.1 GCA_947455805.1 Planctomycetota bacterium | reverse complement strand
GCAACCGCGGCGGCGGCGACACCAGCGGCTGCCCCACCCGCCGCGGCCGCCGACGTCGCCTCGATCGACGCGATCGTGCAGGCGCTCTACGCGTCGATCTCCGGCCCCGCCGGCCACGCCCGCGACTGGGCGCGCGTGCGTTCGCTGTTCCATCGCCACCACCAGATGCTGCCGCTGGTCCGCGGCAAGGGCGGCATGCAGGCGATGCGCATGACGGTCGACGACTACGTGCAGCGCGCCGGCGCGATGCTCGAGCGCGACGGCTTCTACGAACAGGAGGTCGCGCGGCAGGTGCTGCAGTTCGGCGACTTCGCGCACGTGTGGTCGACCTACGAAGCGCGCCGCACGCTCGCCGACGAGGTGCCGTTCCTGCGCGGCATCAACTCGATCCAGCTGGTGCGCGAAGGCGGTCGCTGGTGGGTGCTGAACATCGGCTGGGAACAGGAAGCCGACGCCGGACCGATCCCGCCGGCGTTCCTGCCGCCGCCGAAGCCCGAGTCGAAGCCGGAGTCGAAGCCGGCGAAGTGAACCCCGGCCGCAGCTCGGCCGGGTGCACCGCCGCAACCAGTCGTCGAAATCCTGTCGCGCGCCGAAGCTGTCGTTGCCATCGCCCCCGGCACGCGGGCTAGACTGCCCGCCTCGTTCCTCCCCACCGAGGCCCATGACCGTCCCACCCGATCGCGGCGTCAGTCGTCGTTCGTTCCTCAAGGGCTCTGCCGTCGTCGGCATCGCCACCACCGGTCTCGATGCCGCCGCCGGCGCCGTGCGGCCGACGCGCCCCGCGAGCTTCGGCCCCGGCCAGCACGAGATCGCGCTGCTCGTCAACGGCAGCGAACAGAAGGTCAAGGTCGAGACGCGCACGACGCTGCTCGACGCGCTGCGCGACGGCCTCGACCTGACCGGCGCCAAGAAGATCTGCGACCGCGGCTCGTGCGGCGGCTGCACGGTGCTCATGGACGGTGTCGCGGTCAACGCCTGCCTGACGCTGGCGATGGACGCCGTCGGCAGCAAGCTGACGACGGTCGAGAGCCTGACCGACAAGGACGCCGTGCACCCGCTGGTGCAGAACTTCGTGCAGTGCGACGCCATGCAGTGCGGCTTCTGCACGCCGGGCATGGTGATGAGTTCGCTGGCCTGCCTGCAGAAGCGCGGCAAGCCGACGGTCGAGCAGATGAAGCACGACCTGTCCGGCAACCTGTGCCGCTGCGGCACCTACGGCCGCGTCATGGAAGCGATCGAGCGCACGGCGCAGGCAGGTGGCAAGTGAGCCAGCACCCCGCCCAGGATCCGAGCGACGGCGTCGAGATCACCGTCGGTTACAAGGCACTGCCTGGCCAACAGGATCGCTTCGAGAAGCGCACCGTCGAACCGAAGACCGGCGATCCGCTGCCGTGGGACGCCAACACGCAGTTCCAGGTCGTCGGCACCGACGTCGCACGCGTCGACGGCCTCGCCAAGGCGAGCGGCCGGGCGAAGTACGCCTACGACATCACGTTCCCCGGCATGCTGCACGGAGCACTGCTGCGCGCGCCGATCGCCAAGGGCAAGCTGAAGGCGCTCTCGCTCGACGAAGCCAGCGCGATGCCCGGCATCGCCGCGGTCGTCGCGCTGAAGGAGGTCGGCAACAAGGTGCGCTTCGTCGGCGACGCGATCGCCGCGATCGCCGGTGTGTCGCAGCACGCGGTGCGCGACGCGCTGGAGAAGGTGCGCGCCGAGTACGAAGCCGAGGAACACAACGTCGACTACAACGTGGCCGAAGGCGCGCCGCTGCTCGACGCCAACGGCCAGGTCGAGGACGCGTGGCCGGAGGCGAAGGAGATCGAGGAGGCGCTCGGCAAGGCGGCGGTGACGCACACCGGCACCTACCGCACCGAGGTGCAGACGCACAGCTCGCTGGAGACGCACGGTGGCGTCGCCAAGTGGAACGGCCAGGACCTCGACTTCTGGATGAGCACGCAGGCGACGTTCGGCGTGCGCGGGGAACTGGCGCGGGCACTGCAGGGCCGCGGCATCAAGGTCGGCACGGTGACGATCCACGCCGAGTTCGTCGGCGGCGGCTTCGGCAGCAAGTTCGGCGCTGGCATCGAAGGCCTCGCTTGTGCGCTGCTGGCGCACGCGGCGCAGAAGCCGGTCAAGCTGATGCTCGATCGCTTCGAGGAGCACACCACCACCGGCAACCGGCCGGGGGCGTTGATGCAGGCGCGCGCCGGCGTCGACAAGGACGGCAAGCTGGTGGCGTGGGACTGGCGCAGCTTCGGCCACGCCGGCTTCAGCGGCCAGGGCGGCAGCGTCGCGGTGCCGAACTACTACGCGATTGCGACCAAGCCGCGCCGCGAGCACAAGGACCTGGCGATCGACACCGATCCGCCGCGGCCGATGCGCGCGCCGGGCCACCCGCAGGGGTGGTTTGGCGTCGAACTGTTCCTCGACGAACTGGCGGCGAAGGCCGGCATCGATCCGCTGGCGTTCCGCCTGCAGAACGACCGCGAGCAGATCCGCCAGGACCAGTGGCGCTTCGGCGCCGCCGAGTTCGGCTGGGAGAAGGCGCGCGCCCACCAGAACGCCGCCGATGCCCGCTGGCGCCGCGGTGTCGGCCTCGCCAGCGCACGCTGGGGCCAGCTCGGCAACCAGGGCCGCCCAGCGCACGGCGCCACCTGCCGCGTGCACCAGGACGGCAGCGTCGAGATCCGCAGCGGTTCGCAGGACATCGGCGTCGGCCTGAAGACGGTGATGGCGGTGCTGACCGCCGAAGAACTCGGCGCCCCGCTCGCCGCCGTCAACGCCATCGCCGGCCACACCAGCGACCCGTCGGGCCCGGCGGCCGGCGGCAGCATGGTGACGCCGAGCCTGGCACCGGCGATCCGGCAGGCGGCCTACCGCGCCAAGCTGCAGCTGCGTGAGATGGTCGCCAAGCACCTCGGCGTGCCGGTCGGCGACGTCGACTGCAAGAACGGCAAGATCGGCACCGGGACGGCGCAGCTGCCGTGGGCCGAAGCCTGCAAGCTGATCGGGCCGAACCCGATCGACGTGCGCGGCGAGCGCCTCGCCAACTTCGAGAAGCCGTTCCACGCGACACAGTGCGGCGCGCAGTTCGCCGAGGTCGAGGTCGACACCTGGACCGGCATCGTGCACGTGACGCGCATGTTCGGCGTCCAGGACTGCGGCCTCGTCATCGCCAAGAAGCAGGCCGAGAGCCAGGTGCTCGGCGCGATGATCCAGGGCGTCAGCTACGCGCTGCACGAGCAGCGCATCATGGACAAGCGCAGCGGCCGCATGCTGAACGGCGACTTCCTGCGCTACAAGATCACCGGCCCGAAGGACCTGCCCGAGCTGCGCTGCCACATGCACAGCATCGCCAACGGCCACGACAGCGTCGGCGCCGCGGGCTTGGGCGAACCGCCGTCGGTCGCCTCCGCCGCCGCGATCGCCAACGCGGTGTTCCACGCCCTCGGCGCGCCCGTCCGCCACCTCCCCATCACGCCCGACAAGGTGCTGGCCGCCCTCGCCAGCAAGAAGGCCTGACATGAAGCCGTTCACCTACGTGCTGCCGCAGACCCTCGCCGAGGCGAGTGCCGCGGCCAAGCAACCCGACACCGTGCTGAAGGGCGCGGGCATCGACCTGATCGACCGCATGAAGGAGCGGCTGCAGACGCCGGCCCAGGTCGTCAACCTGCTGCCGCTGCACAAGGAGATGGCGGGCATCGCCGTCGCCGCGGACGGCAGCGTGACGATCGGTGCCGGCACCACGCTGGCGATGCTCGAACAGCACGCCGCGTTCGCCACGCCGGCCCTCGCCGGCCTGCGCACCGCCGCCGCCACCACCGCGTCGCCGCAGGTGCGCAACCGCGCGACCGTCGCCGGCAACCTGCTGCAGTTCACGCGCTGCTGGTACGTGCGCAGCGAAGCGTTCCACTGCCTGCACGGCGGCCGCGGCCCGACCTGCCTCGCGATGACCGGCGAGAACCGCTACCACGCGGTGCTCGGCTGGCAGGACTGCGTGCGTGTGCACCCGAGCAACCTGGCGCCGGCCCTGCTGGCGCTCGACGCCGACTACACGACCGTGCTCGGCGACAAGCGCACGACGCGCAAGCTGCGCGACCTGTTCCCGGCCGACCCGCGCGCCCAGAACCCGGAGCACACGCTGCAGCAGGGCGAGATCGTCACCTCGATCACGCTGCCGAAGCAGCCGGAAGGCACGATCACCGTCTACGGCGAGAGCCGCGAGAAGGAGACCTTCGACTGGGCGACGACCGCGTGTGCGGTGCGCCTGGTGCTGGCTGGCGGCACGATCACCGCCGCCGACCTCGTGCTCGGCGCCGTGGCGCCGGTGCCGCTTCCGCGCCCGCAGGCGGCGAAGCTGCTGGTCGGCCAGAAGCCGTCGAGCGAACTGTTCGCGAAGGTGGCGGAGACCGCCTACGCCGGCGCGTCGCCGCTGACCCACAACGCCTACAAGCTGACGGTCGGCAAGGCCGTCGTGCGCGACGTGCTCGAACGCGCGTCGAAGGGGATGTCATGAGCACCTACGAGATGAGCGGCGGCGATCCCGACAAGGTCGTGACCCACGGCGACCTGCTGCCGAAGTACTTGTGCCCGTCGCTGCTGATGAAGCACATGCTGACGCACTCGCTCGGCGACCGCGTCTACGACGCGAGGAAGTGGCCGGGCGACGGCTACTACTGGTGCTCGCGCACCTGCACCTGCGTCGGCCCCGACGACGAGATCGTGCACCCGAAGGACTGCCAGCCGGGCCGCAGCTGCTACGACGGCCCGCAGGCCTGACGCCGGGCCGGCGCTTCGCTCAACCGTCGAGCTTGCGCCGCGGCGCCTGCGCCGCCTTGTTCAGCGCCACGAGCCACGCGCGCACCTCCGGCTCGGTCAGCTGCGCGCGATGGAGCGGCTGCAGCAGTTCGGCCAGCGCGTGCCGGCCGCGGTCGGCGTCGGCGAACGCACTCTGCGCCAGCAGCGCCGCGAGCGAACGTTCGAG
>CANGSN010000274.1 GCA_947455805.1 Planctomycetota bacterium | reverse complement strand
TTCCTGCGTGCCGCGCGGTCGTCCGGTCTCGCGGTCGCGGACGCGACCGTCGTGCACGACCGCGACGGCAAGCCCGGGCTGCTGGTGCGCCGCTTCGATCGCACGCCCACGACGTCGACGGGACCAGCTCGGCGACTGCCTCAGGAGGATGCCTGCCAGGTCCTCGCTCGCTATCCAGCCGACAAGTACCTGCTGTCGACGGAAGAGGTGATCCAGGGCCTCGCCCGCTGGACCACCGCGCCGGTGCTGGCCGCACGCACGTGGCTGCGGCAGTTCGCGTTCGCCTACCTGAGCGGCAACGGCGACGCGCACGCCAAGAACGTCTCCATCGTGCATCGCGACGGCGAATGGCTGCCCACCCCCGCCTACGACCTGCCGAGCTCGCTGCCCTACGGCGACCACACGATGGCGTTGTCGATCGGCGGCAAGGAGCGCGAGGACATCGGCCGCCGCGACTTCCTGACGCTGGGTGCCGTCTGTGGCGTCCCCCCGAAGGCTGTCGAACGCGTTCTCGACGAACTGCTGGAGGCGATGCCCGAATGGCTCGGGCGGCTCGGCGAACTGCCGTTCGACGACCGCACGCTGCACCAGATGGAGAAGGCCTGCCGCTACCGCCAGAAGCGGCTGCAGGGCGCGAAACGACGCTAGCCGGCGCGCGAGCGGCGCCTCGCGCTTCCACGGCGGCGGGCCGACCGTATCCTGCTCGCCCGCACATGCCCGTTCCCCTCATCGATCTCACGCGCGACAAGGCGCAGCTCGCCGAAATCGAAGCCGCCGTCGTCCGCGTCGTCCGCAGTGGTCAGTACATCCTCGGCCCCGAGGTGGAGAACCTCGAACGCGAACTGCAGCAGTACCTCGGCGTGAAGCACGCGCTGACGATGTCGTCGGGTACCGACGCGCTGCTGGCGCCGCTGATGGCGCTCGGCATCGGCCCGGGCGACGAGGTCGTGCTGCCGACCTACTCGTTCTTCGCCACCGCCGGCGTCGTCGCGCGCGTCGGCGCCAAGCCGGTGTTCGTCGACGTCGAGCCGACCTGGCTCAACATCGACCCGCAACGCCTCGAGGACGCACTGAAGGCGTGCAAGCGGCCGAAGGCGGTCATGGCCGTGCACCTGTTCGGCGCGTCGTTCGACGTCGACGCCGTGCTGGGCATCTGCCGCAAGTTCTCGGTGCCGCTGATCGAGGACGCGGCGCAGGCGATCGGCACCAAGCACAAGGGCCGCATGGCCGGCGGCGACGGCCTGTGCGCCGGCTGGTCGACGTTCCCGACCAAGAACATGGGCGGCATCGGCGACGGTGGCTTCCTGACCACCAACGACGACCAGTTCGCGGCGACCTGCAAGCTGCTGCGCAACCACGGCCAGGCCGAGCTCTACAAGCACAACCTGATCGGCGGCAACTTCCGCATGGACGCGATCCAGGCGACGGCGCTGCGCGTGCGGCTGAAGGACATGGAGAAGGTCACCGCGGCGCGGCGCACCAACGCCGAGCGCTACCGCCGCCTGTTCGCCGAGGCCAGGCTGCTCGACTGGGCGAAGCTGCCGACCGACACCGATCGCCACGCCTACCACCAGTTCGTGCTGCGCGTGCCGAAGGACAAGCGCGACGCGGCGATCACGCACCTGCGCGCGCAGGGCATCGGCTGCGCCGTCTACTACCCGATCCCGTTCCACCGCCAGCCGTGCTTCGCCTACCTCGGCGCCGATCCGAAGCACTTCCCGATCGCCGAGCAGGCGGCGGCGGAAGCGCTGGCGCTGCCGATCTTCCAGGGCCTGACCGAGGCCGAGCAGATCGACGTGGTCGGCGCGCTGGCGAAGTTCGTGCGCTGACTCAGGGCGCCGTCACAGCGCGATCCACAGACCCGGACCGCTGAGCAGCGGCTGGCCGTTCGCCGCCTGCACGCCACCCTGCAGGCACCAGATCGCCCCGCGCAAGGCCGCACTCGTCGGCACCACCGCCGGCACCGACAGGCCGTTCGCGTCGGTGAACCCGAGCGCCACCACGATCGGGCTCGGCGCGAGATCGACGTAGATGCTGGCCGTGCCGAACGGGAATGGCGTCGGCAGCAGGCCGCCGAAGACGATCACGCCTAGGCGCGGCGTGTTCGACGTCAGCACCGCAGTGGCCGTGGTGCCGGGCGCGGCGAGGCTGGTCGTCAGCGTCGGCACGTCGTCGACGAAGTGCGTGCCGCCGATGCGCGACAGGCCCGGGGCGCCGTTCGCCGGCAGCAGGCCGAGCGTCGCCGGATCGAGCTGCAGCTGGCAGTCGATCGCCTCGATCGCGGCGACGGGCGCGGTCGCACCGGCGACGCCGATCGAAGAGCTGCCGTCGTTGGCGAAGCGCGCGACCGACTGCTGCAGGCGCACACCCGGCTGCGACCAGCCGGTGTAGAACGTGCGCAGGCTCTCGCAGCGGCTGTTGGCGACAACAGCCGCGGCGCCGGCGCTGCCGATGGCGACGCACTCGCTGACCACGAGGTCCGTGAACTGCGCCTCGATGCCGACGCCGCCGGTGAAGACGCTGCGGCGAAGGTGCACCGCCGCACAGTTGTCGATGCTGACGCCGATGCCGGCGGGCCCGTTGACGTCGTAGACGCGCTCGACGACGACCGGCGCGATGCAGTTCGCGAAGCGCAGGCCACCGACGCTGCCGCCGGTGATCGTCGCGTCGCGGCCGACTACAGGAGCGAACGCGGCGACCACGGCCGAGCCCATGAGACGAGACGAGAGAGCGAGCATGGGACTGCGCCTCCGGGCCGCAGCCTAGGAGCCGTGCCGCGCGGCGATCGCTACGTTCCGGCGCGAACTCGCAACGACCTCGTCACGGCACGAACTTGTAGGTGCCGCCCGACAGCTCCGACAGGCGCCGCAGCAGGTCGCTGTCGATGCCGAGGCCGATGCAGTGGATCACGACCTGCCGGGTGCGGTTCAACCGCAGCACCTCGTCGAGGATCTGCTCGGCATCGACGATGCGACCCGCGGACGGCTGGCCGTCGGTCAGCAGGTAGATCGTGTCGACCTTCGGATCGGCCAGCGCGCGCTCGAGCGCGTCGAAGATGTTGGTGCCGCCGCCGAGCGCGATCTTCTCGGCCTTCTCGATCGCTTCCTTGCGGTTCTCGGCGCTGCACCGGCGCAGCTCGTCCCACATCGGCGCCACCGCCGTCTCGTAGACGACGACGTTGAACATCGTCTTCTCGGGCAGCGCCTCGATCACGCGCATCAGCTGGTTCTTGGCCTCGACCAGGCGCGTGCGCTTCTTGTCGGTGCCGCCGAGCGGTGCGGCCATCGAGCCGCTGCGGTCGACGAGGAACGCGATGCGGCTGCTGACGACCGGGATGTCGTGGTAGCTGACCGTGCGGCCGCCGCCGCTGCCGCCGCCGCCCTTCACCGACTCGGGGTGCGGCAGCACGAAGCCGGTCTTGTTCTTGGCCCACCACGCGTCCCAGTCGCGCTTCGTCCAGTGGCGCGTGCCGGTGTGCACGAACATCGCCTGGTCGAGCTCGGCGGCGAGCCGCCCTTCTTCCTTGCCGTAGCGCGCGATCAGCAGCGGGATCGACGACACGTCGCGCACGCGGGTCAGGTAGCGGATGGCCAGCGAACGCAGCTCCCACGCCTTGTTGCCGAGGCTCTGCTGCGCGATCTCGAGGCCGTCGGGCGCGCCGAGCTCCATCAGCATCGACAGCCCCATCATGCGCGTGTCCTGGTCGCTCGACGCCGCCATCGCGGCCAGGTCCAAGCGCCAGGTCGGGTCCTTGGCCAGCAGCTCGTGCAGGCCGGCGGCCTGCTCGGCGACCTTCTGCTTGCCGGCGCGCAGGTCGGCGCGCAGCCGGTCGACCAGCGGCTTCAGCACCGTCGGCGGCGCCTGCGTCAGCAGCAGCATCGCCGCGTCACGCTCGGCCGGCTGCTCGGCGTCGAGTCCCTTCGTCACCAGCCACTTCATCAGCGCTGGATCCTCGGCCGCCACCTTGGCACCGTTGCGCAGCGCGCGCTTGATGCCCTCGCCGCGCATCGAGCCGTAGCGCAGCAGCACCGGATAGAAGTCGGGATCGCGAACGTGCACGAGACCGCCGATCAGCTCCGCGGCGATCGCCGGCGTCGGCCCTTCGACGATGCGTTCGAGCATGTCGAGGCACAGGTCGCGGCCGCGCGACGGGTTGTCGAGGATCAGCTGGCGCCACGCGATCGCCGCGAGCTCGATCTCGCTCTCGCGCACCATGCGCGCCCGCGCCGTGGTCACCACCGGCACCGCGCGCAGGTTCTCCATGCGGCGCAGCAACCGCATGCGCGCCTGCAGGTCGCCCTGGAACAGCAATGCGGTGACGCCGCGCTGCGCCCGGTCGACGCCGCTGTCGACCAAGGCACCGATGGCCGCCTCGCGGATCGGCGGCCGCGTCTGTTCGTCGGTGGCGACCGCCAGCTTCAGCAGCGCGTCGATCGGCCGGTCGCCGAGCTTCACCAGCGCCGCCGCCGCCGCCATGCGCACGGCGAACGGTGCCGCCGGGCGCTGCAGCGTCTCGGTCAGCGCCTCTTCGAACGCCGGCCGCGCCACGCGCGCGATCGCTTCGCAGACCACCGCCGCGAACGGATCGTCGCCGGCCTTGCGCAGCGCCCCCCGCAGGTAGGTCGCCGCGTCCTCGTGGTCGACCTCGCCGAGCCACAGCATCGCCTGCCGCCGCATCGGTGCCTTCTGCGAGTCGCCGAGCAGCGCCTCGTAGTCGGCGATCGCCTTCGCCACGCGCGCCGCCGGCTCGACCTTGGCAGCGGCCTCCGCTTCCTGCTGCGCAGGCAGACGGCAGGCCAAGGCGGCGAGTGCAATGGCCACGGAGTTGGCGACGAAACGGTTCACGGCGGTCGGCAGGGCCGCGCAGTTGTATCCGCGTCGACGACGGCCGGAAGGGCTGGCACCCGTCGGTGTGGCCGTCCACGCGGCAGCCTGCACAGCCAGCGGCAGCTCCCAGCGCCCGGCAGCAGGCCGGGGCGAGCCGCAGGCGACGC
>CANGSN010000273.1 GCA_947455805.1 Planctomycetota bacterium | reverse complement strand
GGCTTCGCGGCGCTGCTGCTGGTCGTGTGGCCGGCGGCGCAGCCGCGTGCGCTGCCGCGCGCGCTGCTGGCCGTGGTCGTCGGCCTCGCCGCGATCGTCGTCGTGCACTGGGCATTGCGCTGGTACCCACGCGACTACTACGTGGCGCCGCTGGTGGTGGTGGCGATGGTGGCGCTCGCACGCTACGGCCGTCTGCGCCTGTTGCTGCTGGCGCTGCCGCTGGTTCAGTTCGTCGACCGCGGCCGCATCCAGCCCGAGCCGTTGCTCGGCCAGCGCGAACTCGAACTCGCCGGTCGCTTCGTCGGCGACCTGCTGCCGGCGGGCGAAGGCGTCGGCTGCTTCAACTCCGGCCTGGTGACGTTCCATGCCGACGTGCTCGCCGGGCCTTCGGCGCACGGCGTCGTCAACCTCGACGGCGTCGTCGATGCGCGCAGCTTCGCGGCGCTGCAGGAGGCGCGCTTGTCGGCGTTCCTCGACGAACTGGGCGTGCGCTTCGTGCTCGACAACCCGGTGCAGTTCGCGCTCGACCCGCGGCTGCCGCACGCGTGCGGGCCGTGGTTCGGCGATGGGTTCCGGCCGGAACGGGATCTGGTCGAGGTCGCGCGCTTCGACGTGCCCGGTGTCGGCAATGGGCGTCCCGACGGCGACAGCGTGCGGCTCTACTGGCGCCGTGGCCGCGGGGCACCGCTCGCACAGCCGTTCCTGGCCGCCACTGAGCTGCCGCGGCTGCCGAGCGGCGAACGCGTGGTCGCCTGCCCGCTGCGCGCTGGGCAGCGACTGGGCTGGCGAGGCGCCGATGGCATCGACCGCACTCTGCTCGCCGTCGACGTCGACACGGTCGCGGTGGTGGCGCTGGCCGCGGCCCTGCACGGCGGGGTCGTCGGCGTCGACGGGCAGCGCGAGCCGGTATTGACGCTGGCGCCGTTGTGAGCCCGGCGGTGGCTCGCTCCAATCCGCGGCGACCTCCGATGACCATGAATCGCCTCACGCTCAGCGAGCAGTTCTTCCGCGACCAGGCCAGTGCCAACGCCAGCGGCGGCTTGTCGACCGTCCTCAACCGCTTCAGCCTCCTGGCTCGCATGCTGGCGAGCGAGATCATGCGCGCCGGGTTCGTCGGCAAGCTCGGCTACACCGGCAACACCAACGTGCAGGACGAGAACGTGCGTGCGCTCGACGTCATCAGCAACGACACGCTGCTGCAGGTGTTCGAGAACATGCCGATGGTCGCCGGCGTCGCCAGCGAGGAGATGGAGGACCTGCACGTGTTCCCCGGTGGCGAGAACGGCAAGTACGTGGTCACCGTCGACCCGCTCGACGGCTCGGGCAACGTCGACGTCGCCGGCCAGATGGGCACGATCTTCGGCGTCTACCGGCGGCGCTCGACCAGCGGCAAGCCCGAGCTCGCCGACTTCCTGCAGCCCGGGCGCGACCTCGTCGCCGCCGGCTACACGCTCTACGGCCCGTGCACGATGCTGGTCTACACCGCCGGCGGCCCGGTCAACGGCTTCACGCTCGACCGCTCGATCGGCACGTTCTTCCTGACCCACCCCGACATCCGCATCCCCGAGGGCGAGGGCAGCTACTCGGTCAACGAAGCGAACGAGGCGAAGTGGGACGACAAGACCAGGGCGATGGTGCGCGCGTTCCGCCTGCAGGAGACGCAGTGCGGCAAGCGCGCGGCCCGCTACGCCGGGGCCCTGGTCGGCGACTTCCACCGCACGCTGCTGAAGGGCGGCATCTACATGTATCCCGGCGAAGCGAAGAAGCCCGAGGGCAAGCTGCGCCTGCTCTACGAGAACGCGCCGTTGGCGTTCGTCTGCGAGAAGGCCGGCGGCGCTGCCACCGACGGCAAGACGCGCATCCTCGACCTGGTGCCGAGCAAGCTGCACCAGCGCACGCCGCTCTACCTGGGCAGCAAGGGCGACGTCGAGGAAGCGGGCCGCCGGCTCGGCTGAGTCTAGGCGCGGGCGCCGGCTAGGGGATCGCCCGAAACGGCTGCTTCGGGCTCAGTTGCCGAGGACCGCGCGGCCGCCCGGCGTGGTGGCCGGCAGCACGATGTCGCCGAGCGGCGTCACGTCGATCAGCACACCCTGCACGTAGAGCGTCACGCCGATCAGCGCGGTCGGGTTCGGCACGTTGATCGTGGTCGACGCGCTCGCCGGATCGCCGGGGTTGGCCGCCGGCACGGTCAGCTGCGCGACCTGAACGTCGGCGGACACCAGCAGGTTGCAGCCGGCGAGGCCGATGGCGCCGAGGTCGAGCGGCAGCGGCACGCCGTTCCAGCTGCTGTTCGAGAAGCCGTAGACCGCCATCACCAGCTCGTTGTCCGCCGGCAGGTTGCCGTAGGTCACGGTCCAGGGGGTGGCGATGCGCGGCGTGTTGCTCGTCAGCGTCGGCTCGCCCAGCGCGGTCTGACAGCCGGCGCCGAACGTGCTGAAGAAGCCGGTGGTGGCGCCGCTGAACTCGTAGGTGGCGCTGCTGAAGCCGGTGGCGCCGAAGCCGCCGAACAAGGCGGTGCGCCGGCGCGTGGGGTCGTAGCCGTGCACGGCTTCGGTTGCGTTCGGCGGCACCACGGCCGTCGTCATGGTGACCTGCGACCAGACGTTGCCGGTGAACTCGAAGGTCTGCTGCTGGATCGCCGTGCCGTCGAAGCCGCCGAACAGCACGGTGCGCAGGCGGGCCGAATCGTAGACCGTCTGCGTGCGGTAGCGGGCGCTCGGCGATGCTGCAGGATCGGCCGGCGTGACGTCGACCCAGTTGCTGCCGTCGAACGTCCAGGTGTCGCCGTGGACGGTGTCGGTGTCGCGGTCGTAGCCGCCGAACAGGATCACGCGCTGCAGCGAGGCGTCGTAGACCATCGCCATCTCCTCGCGCGGCGTCGGGCTGTTGGGGATCGCTCGCTGCGTCCAGGTGTTGGTGGTCGGCGTGTACTCCCAGGTGTCGCCCAGCGTCGCGGTGAAGCCGCGGCCGCCGAACAGCACGTAGACGCCGCGGGCTTGATCGAACGTCATGCCGTAGAGGAAGCGCGGCGCTGGTGCGCCGGTCGTCGGCACGGGGACCCAGCTCGTGCCCGTCCACTCGACCGTGTCGTTGGCGAGGCCGCTGATCGTCGGCGAGCGACCGCCGAACATGAGCAAGCGGTTGTTCGCCGTGTTGCGCACCAGCTTGTGGCCCCAGCGCGGGTTCGACGTCACCGACGTGATCTGCGTCCACTGCCCGTTGTAGGTCCAGGTGTCGGCGAGCACCGCGCCCGGCGTCTGCGTGACGCCGCCGAACATGAGCAGGCGATTGCCCGCCTGGTCCCAGTCCATGCCGGCGTTGCGGCGCGAGATGGGGGTGTTCGTCGGGGTGATCAGCAGCCACTGCGGCGCTTGGGCTGTGGCGGCGGCGGCGAGGGCGAGGCAGGCGAGAGGGGAAAGGGTGCTTCGCATGGGAGATTGGCTACCGAGCACGAGCCGGCTCGGGAATTCGTCTGGAGAAGAATGGTAGCTCCGCCGCGGGACCGGGAAACACCGTCGGCGGTCGTTTGTGGTCGTTCGTGGCCGGGGCCACACCAGCGGCCCGACGCCATCGGCGCGTCGTCACCGCCGCCGTCCCCTTGTTTCCCGGCGCCGCGCGCTGGACGGTGGCGTCTGTATGTCCGTTCCGACGACCATCCGGGTGACCGTGCGCTGCTTCGCCGCCGTGCGCGAGGCGCTGGGCCAGGATCAGCTGGCGATCGAACTGCCGGCCGGCAGCACCACCGCGGCGCTGCGCGAACGGCTGGTTGCGCGCAGTCCGCTGCTCGCGCGGTTGCCGGTCGCCTACGCGGTGAACCGCAGCTACGCCGGGCCCGAGTCCGTGCTCGCCGACGGCGACGAGGTGGCGCTGATCCCGCCGATCAGTGGTGGCTCGGGTGGCGGTGGTGCCGGCGGTGGCGAGCCAGCGTGCGCGCTGGCGTTCTCGCGCGCACCGCTCGACGCGCGCGCCCTCGAACAGCAGTGCCGCACCGACGGTGACGGCGCCGTGGTGGCGTTCACCGGTACGACGCGCGACCACAACGAAGGCGCGTCGGTCGTGTCGCTGGCCTACGAGGCCTACGAGGAGATGGCGCAGGCGACGATGGCGACGATCTTCGCGGCGGCGCGCACGAAGTTCCCGTTCACGCGCGCGCGCGTCGCACATCGCCTCGGCGAGGTGCCGGTCGGCGAGGCGTCCGTGGTGGTCGTGGTGTCGTCGCCGCACCGCGGCGATGCGTTCGACGCTTGCCGCTACCTGATGGATCGGCTGAAGCACGAGGTGCCGATCTGGAAACGCGAACGCTTGCGCGATGGCGCCGGCGATCGCTGGATCGGCGACCTGCCGCGCCCTGGTTCCTAGGCGGCTGGCGGCTGTGCTCTGCGGCTCGTGGTGTCGACCGCACGGCGCCGCTACAACGGGGCGGCATGAAGATCCGCCTCGTCAACGCCGCGGCCGGCAGCCGCGGTGACCTCGTCTTCGTTCTCGCCGCCGACGGTGTGTCGCTCGATGCCGGCCAGGCGCTGCAAGCCGCGGTCGACGCGGCGAAGGCCACCGGCGACCTGAAGACCGCCTTCCGGGCCACGTCGGTGTTCCACCAGCCGGGCAAGGCGGCGTGCAAACGCTTCGGCGTCGTCGGCCTCGGCAAGGCCGCCGCCGTCGACAGCGAGAAGTTCCGCCGCGCCGCCGCCGTGGCGCAGGCGCGCGCTGCCGAGATCGGCGTGGCGAAGTTCTCCCTGCTGGTCCCCAACGGTGTGCGCGGCGAGCTGTCGGCGTTCGACCTCGGCGTCGCCGTCGCCGAAGGCATGCACCTCGGCGCCTACCAGTACGAGCCACCGCGGCGGCAGAAGCCGAAGCCGACGCACGCGCAGCAGTGCGACGTCGCCACCGTCGGCATGGCGAAGAAGGACGAAGCGGCGTTCGCCGAGGGCCTCGAGTTCGGCCGCATCGGCGCCGAGGCGACGGTGTTCGCGCGCGACCTCGAGAACATGGCGGCGAACCAGTGCACGCCG
>CANGSN010000272.1 GCA_947455805.1 Planctomycetota bacterium | reverse complement strand
CGACCTCGTCGCGCACCGCGTAGAGCTCGGCGAGGCGGCCGAGGTCGTGGTCGCCGGGCGTGACGCGCAGCAGCATCGTCTTCGGCTCGGTGCCGACCGGTCCGATCGCCGCGAAGATCGCCGTCGGCGTCGAGAAGAAGCTGCCTTCGAGGCCGAGGGCGCGGCTGCACACGTCCATCGTGTCCTCGATGCGATACGACGGACTGCCGAGCGCGTGCATCGCGCGGCCGATCTCGAGCACGAACTGGTGGGCCGTCACGCGCGACAACCTACGGCACGCGCGCGGCGACGGCGACGGTCACTTCGTGTGCTTCGGGAACTGCCAGGCGCCGAGGTTCTGGCGCGACCAGGTGAAGAAGAAGCGGATGCCGCGGTCGCCTTCGCCCTTGCCGTCGCCGCCCATCTCGAGGTTCGGGCCGGTGCCCTGCCGGCCGCGCACGTCCTCGGCGTAGCAGCTGCGGAACAGCATCGCAGCACGCGGCGCCGCCGCCAGGTACTGCGCCCACAGCGCTTCGAGCCGCGCCTTGCTGCGCGGGTGGAACACGCCCTCGTGGCCGCTCAGGTCCTCGTCCGGCGTCTCGGTGTTGACGACGAAGCCGCGTTCGGGGATCGGCATCTCCTCGTGCAGCATCTGCACGTCGCAGCCCGGGAAGTCGACGGGCGAGCCGTTCAGGTGGTTCGGCACGACGCCGACCTCGATCGCCGGTGCCTGCGCCTTCCACCACTGCGCCAGCTTCGCCTTCTTCTGCGCACCGTCGGGCTCGCGGAACAGCTCGTGGTCGATGCGCGTCGGGTGGTGGAACTCCTGGAAGAGGTTCACCATCACGTTGCGCAACCGCCGCGTCTCCAGGAAGCGCGCGACGTTCTCGATCGCGTTCTTCACCGCCGCCTCGTCGCGCAGCAGCTGGTCCTTGCGCGGCATCATCAGCACGACCAGCACGACCATGCCGCGCGCGTCGGCGGCGCGGACCACGCGCTCGAGCCGGCGGGAGAACGCCGGGATCAGCTTGCCGTCGGACGTGAACGCGTTGGTGCCGGCGTCGACGTCGGGGAAGCCGCCGTTGGTGCCCTGCAGGCCGACGCTGATCAGGTTGATGCCGTGCGCCGCGTAGTTGTCGAGGTTGTTGCACAGCCGCTCGGTGACCGCCGGGCTCATCAGCGCGTTGTTGACGCGCAGGCCCCACAGCAGCACCGGCTCGCCGCCGAGGAACGGTCGCTCGCCGCGCACCTCGAACTCGCGCGTCGCCACCGGTTCGGCCGCGGTCGCGGCCTTGGCCGCCGCGTCGTCGCGCGGCACCGGCACGTGCTTTGGGTACTCCCAGCGGCCGACGTGGTCGCGCACCCACTCGTAGAAGAAGCGCACGCCGCGGTTGCCCTGCGTGTCGCCGGCACCGCCGATCTCCGGATGCGGCGCCGTGCCGCTGTGGTTGCCGATGCCCTGCACGTAGGCGGCGTGGAAGAACAGGCCGGCGTTCTTCGCCGCCAGGTAGCGCTCGCAGTCGGCGATCACCGCCTCGACCCCGCCGGGCACGAACACGCCGTCGTTCTCGTAGGCGTCCTGCTTCTGCATCTCGACGTTGACGACGAAGCCCTCGCTCGGGATCGCCATGCTCTTCTGGATCACGTGCACGGTCATGCCGGGGAACGTCGACGACTGCACCGTCACCGACTTCTCGTACGGGCAGACGCCGACCTCGATGTCGGTCGTGACCTCGCGGAACCACCCGACCAGCTCCGACTTCTTGGCCGCGCCGCCGGGCTCGCGCAGCATCGGATGGTCGGCGCGCTCGGTGTGGTCGTACTCGTGCATCAGGTCGACGAAGACGTTGCGCAGGCCGCGCGACTGCAGGAAGCGCCCGGTGTCCTGGATCGCCTTCTTCAGCGCTCCCTCCGCCAGCAGCCACTGGTCCTTGCGCGGCGAGCAGACGCCGACGCAGACGACCATGCCGCGGCGGTCGCATTCGCGGACCAGCCACTCGAGGCGCTCGGCGAAGTCCTTCTTCAGCGTGCCGTCGCGCAGGAAGCCGTTGACGCCGGCCTCGGCGTCGGGCCAACCGCCGTGGCTGCCCTGCAGGTAGACGGCGATCGCGTTGATGCCGTGCGCGTTCCACGTGTCGAGTGCGCGCACGTGGCGCTCGGTGATCGACGGGCTCATCAGCGCGTTGCCGCTGCGCACGCCCCACAGGTCGAACTCGTGGCCGCCGAGGAACGCACGGTCGCCGCGGATCTCGAACTCGCGCGTCGGCGCGGGCGCGGCGGGCGGCGCCGGCTGCTGCGGTGCCATGCCCAGGAAGGGGAGAAGCAACGAAGACAGGAGGATCATGGGTGTCGGTCGTCGTGAAGTCCGAAGCGATCAGAAGCGGTGCGTGACGCCGACCTGGAACAGAAGGCTCGCAGGGGCGCCGGGGAAGATCCCGCGCGCGGCGCGGGGCTCGAAATACTCCTCGTCGAAGACGTTCCTGCCGCCGACCAGGATCGAGACGTCGTTCTTGTCGTCGATCCGGGTGTCCCAGCCGACGTTGCAGTTCCACAGCGAGTACGACGGGCGCAGGCCGACGGTGCCGTTGGCCGCGATGTCGCGCGTGTTGGCCGCGTCGGTGAACGCGGGGCCCGTGTAGAGGCCGTCGATGCCGAACCACAGGCCAGAGCGCTCGTGGCGGTAGCGCGCGCCCCACGCCGCGAGCCAGGTCGGCGCGCCGGCGAAGTCGTTGCCGTCGAACGCGCCGTTGGTGAACTTCGAGTCGTTCCACGACGTGTTGCTCCACAGCTCGACGCCGTGCAGGCCGATCGCCGCGAGCTCGCTGGTCAGGCCGAGTTCGACGCCGCGGTGGCGCGAGCTGCCGACGTTGACGAAGACGTCGAACTGGTCCGGGTCCTGCACCAGGCGATCGCTGTAGTCGATGTGGTAGAGCGTCAGGTCCGTGGACAGCAGGCCGTCGAGGCCGCGCGTGCGCGAGCCGACCTCGTAGACCCATGCGTACTGCGCGCTGAGGTCCTGCGGGTTGGTGGTGATCGAGATCTGCGGCGCCTGCGGGGCCGCGAACGTGCTCTGCACGCCGCCGAACAGCGACCACGTCTCGCTCATGCGCCGCGCCACGGTCAGGCCGGGCAGCGCCTCGGTGAAGTCCTTCTCGACGCCGACGCCGTTGATGCGGTTCTTGGCGTCGATCTGCACGTACTCGAAGCGCACGCCGGGCGTCACCGTCCACGCGTCGAAGCGGAAGCGGTTCTCGAGCCACGCCGAGCCCGTGTAGTAGTCGTACTGCTCCTCGCTGCGGCGCAGCTGCGTGGTGCCGTTCACCAGGTAGCGCGACACCGTGCGCACGATGTCCTCCTGCAGGTAGCGCAGGCCGACGTGGAACTCGCCGGTGCCGCCGGCGAGCGCGTAGGTGTGCGTCAGCTGCGGCTGCACGGCGACCGTGCGCTGCGGCCGCGGCGTCGTCTGGACGAACGCGAGGTTGTTGGTGGCGCCGTAGAAGGTCGGCGAGCCGAGGAAGAACGTGCGGTTGCCGTCGTAGTAGTAGGTGATCAGCTCGAACAGCGTGTTGCTGCCGACGTCCCACTCGAGCTTGAAGTTGGCGCGATCCTGCTGGCCGGCGAAGCGGTTCTGCGGCGACAGCGTCTGCTTCGGGTCGCGGTTGTACTCCGCCAGCGTCAGACCGTCGGCCAACCGGCTCGCTTCGTCGTAGGTCTCGAGCTGCGCGAACAGACGCACCGACTTCGACACTTCGTAGCGCGTCTTCAGCGCGTAGTTCTGGATCTCGTAGTCGCCGCCGTCGCGGAACGTCTCGCCGTCCTTGTAGACGGCTTCGACCAGGGCGCCGAACGGCCCCGACGTGCCGCCGAACGCCATGTAGGCCGACATGTTCTCGAACGTGTCCACGCGCAGCCGCGTGTGGAGCGTCGGATCCTCGGGGATCGGGCGCGTCAGGAAGTTGACGACGCCGCTGACGTTGTTCGGGCCGTAGCGGACCGCACCGCCGCCGCGCTGCACGTCGATCGCGTAGACGCGTTCGAGCGAGAACGGGAACAGCGAGTTGCCGGGGCCGCCGTAGGGCGCTGGCGCGAGCGGGATGCCGTCGGCGTACATGCCGAGGTTGATCGAGCGCCACGCACCTTCGCCGCCGTTGGTCACGCCGCGGATGGCGATGTTGGGCAGCGAGTCGCTGCCGGTCTCCTCCTGGACGAACACGCCGGGCGAACGGCGCAGCAGGTCCTGCAGGCTCATCGAGCCGGCTTCGCGCACCTCGCGCGGGCCGATCAGGTCGCGCCCGCCCGGGTTGTCGATCGGCACCTCGGTCAGCTGCCGTTCGGCAGCGTCCGGCGACTCGGTGACGAGCACCTCCGGCAGGCGCGCATTGCCAGCGGGCTGCTGGGGTGCCGGCTGCTGCGGTGGGGCTGCGGGCTTCGCCGCCGGATCCTGCGCCGCCGGCGGCGTGGGCGACGACTGGGCCGGCGCCAGGGTGGCGAACACGGCGGCGAGCGCAGCGAGTCGCAGCAGCGTGGTCGCGGATGGCGAACGAACGGAAGGCACGAGCGAGCGAGAGGGCATTGCGGGGACGCGCACGGCGGACGCCGGGGAGAGCGCGCTCGCACCAAGGCAAGGTGCGTGCCCGTTCGCAAAGTGCCGCCGACGCACGGCGATGGGTGTCGTACGCCGGCGACACGCTCACTCCGATCGTGTGCCACGCACCACGATCCGGCTCGCGCAGCACCGGCACGCCGGCGGCGATGCGGCTCGATGCGTCACCGCGGTACGACACCATGGCACGCAGACCACACATCCCTCGCGACGGCGATGCCCGAGCGCAGCGGCCGAGCTGCGTCGCGGGGCCGCCGAACCGCCGGCTCCTCGCACGCATCCGCTCGGTGCCGAGGTCCCGAGCAGCCGGCGCGGCGCGGAGGAACGGTCCTTGCTGTGGTGGCGCATGCCCTCCGGAACTCGTCGACGCCTCGAACCTGCTGCGCTGCCGCGCTCGGGCGCGATGTTCGGTTCGCTGGCACTGCACGCGGCCCTGCT
>CANGSN010000271.1 GCA_947455805.1 Planctomycetota bacterium | reverse complement strand
CACTCGCCTGCGGCACCTGCCGCGTCTGCAGCGAACGGAAGCGCAGGTCCTCGCGGATCGGCACCACCAGCGGATGGTCCGGGTCGTAGGTGCCCGACGCGATCTGCCGCTTCAGCGCCTCGCGGAACGTGCGCTTGAAGTGGCGCAGCGACATGGGGCCTGCGCGCGAGATGCCGGTGTAGCGGCCGGCGGCGGTGCGCAGCTGCTTGTGGCCGCGCGGCTCGATGTTCGGCAGTTCGAGCTCCTCGCCGAGGATCTTGGCGAGGTCCTCGAGCGACACGTCGACCTCGATGCCGTGCTTGCCGGCGTCCTCGCCGGCCTGCCCGGCGCCGTCGCCCTGCTGGCCCGGTGCCGGCTGCCCGTTCTCGCCTTCGCCCTGGCCGACGCCCTGCTTCTGGTTGTCCCCGTAGCGGAAGCGCGGCAGCGAGATCTGCGGCAGCGGGATCGTCACGTAGCGCTGCCCCTGCTTGCCGATCAGCTCGCCGGAGCTGACGAAGCGCTTGAGGTCGCGCTTGATGCGGCCCTTGACGATGTGGCGGAACCGCGTGTGGTCCTGGTCGATCCTGCGCACGGACACGGTGGATCCTCCGGTGCGGGCCTCACTCGCCCTTGGTGTCGCCGCGGGCGAAGATCGACGCGACGTAGTTCAGCACGTCGGTCGCGCTGATCTCGTCGTAGCCGAAGTCGCGCATCAGGCGACCCTTGACGACCTCGATCTTCTCCTGCGTGTCCTTGTCGACGACGGTCGACACCAGCGACGTCAGCTTGATCGAGTCCTTCTGGTCCTCGAACAGCTTCAGCTCGAGCGCCCGGTGCAGGCGCTCGTTGGTCTTGTAGTGGAACGTGCGGCCCTCGACGGCGAGCGCGCCGATGTAGTTCATGATCTCGCGGCGGAAGTCGTCCTTGCGCGAGTCGGGGATGTTGATCTTCTCCTCGATGCTGCGCATCAGGCGCTCGTCCGGCTCCTCGTCGCGGCCCGTGTACGGGTTCTTGACCTTCTCGTTCTGCGTGTAGGCCTTGACGTTGTCGATGTAGTTCCCGCACAGCCGCGCGATCGCCTCCTCGTCGGCCGAGATGGCGCGCTGGACCTCGTTCTTGATGATCTCCTCGTACTCCTCGCGGACGACGATCAGCAGGTCCTTGTAGCGCTTCTTCGTCTCCGGGTCGGAGATCAGGCTGTGGTGGTCGAGGCCCTCCTCGAGCTCGTTCATCACCATGAACGGGTTGATGCACGGCAGGTCGCGCACCAGCACGTTGCTGATCTTGTCCTGGATGTAGCGCGGGCTGATGCCGCCGAGGCCCTCGCGGTGCGCTTCGTCGCGCAGCTCGCGGATGTTGTCGCGCGTGTAGCCGGGCAGCGACTTGCCGTTGTAGAGCTTGAGCTTCTGCAGCAGCGAGAGGTTGGCCTTCTTCGGCTCCTCGAGGCGCGTCAGGATCGCCCACATCGCCGCGATCTCCAGCGTGTGCGGGGCGATGTGCTTGCCGGGCACCTGCTTCCTGCCGAAGTCCTTCTCGTAGATCTTGACCTCGTTGGCGAGGCGCAGGTTGTACGGGATGTCGATCTTGATGGTGCGGTCGCGGAACGCCTCCATCAGCTCGTTGCTCTGCAACCGGTTGTACTCGGGCTCGTTGGTGTGCCCGAGGATCACCTCGTCGATGTCCGTCTGCGCGAACTTCTTCGGCTTGATCTTGTGCTCCTGCGACGCCGTCAGCAGGTCGTAGAGGAACGCCACGTCGAGCTTCAGCACCTCGATGAACTCGATGATGCCGCGGTTGGCGACGCAGAACTCGCCGTCGAAGTTGAAGGCGCGCGGGTCGCTGTCGGTGCCGAGCTCGGCGATGCGGCGGTAGTTGATGTCGCCGGTCAGCTCGGTGCTGTCCTGGTTCTTCTCGTCCTTCGGCATGAACGTGCCGATGCCGACGCGGTCCTTCTCGCTGATCAAGAGGCGCCGCACGACGACGTGCTCGAGCACCTTCTGGTAGTCGCCGCCGTGCCGCTGCAGCAGCATCTCCAGGTAGAAGCGCGACACCGGCGACAGGTCGAAGTCGCTGCGCAGCTTGTAGCTGGTGCGCACCTTCTTCTGCAGCGACGCCAGCAGCTTCGCCCGCACGTCCTTCGGCAGCAGCAGCAGCGGCTCCTCGTTCATCGGCGACGGGATCACCTCGCCGTCGATCTTCCAGCTGAACGTGTACATCGCGCCGGCCTTGCCGCGCGAGTAGGCCTCGAGCCCCTTCTTCAGCAGGCGCACGATCGTCGACTTGCTGGAGCCGACCGGGCCGTGCAACAGCAGCACGCGGCGCTCCGGGCCGAAGCCGTGGGCCGCCGCCTTGAACATCGCCATCAGGTTGTGCAGCGAGCGTTCGAGCCCGAACACGCCGTCGCGGCCGTCCTCCAGCGGGTCGCTGAAGAAGCGGTAGCGGGGCACCTTCTCCTTGTCGACCTCGATCTCGTCCTGGCCGTGGCTCAGGACCATGTCGTAGAGCCGCTGGTGCGCCGTGCGCACGATCAGCGGATCCTGCTGCACCAGGTCGAGGTATTGCTGGAAGGTGCCCTCCCAGTGCTCCTCCTGGTACTGCTTCTGGTCGAGGGACTCGCGGATCAGCTTCGGCAGGTCGAGATCGCTCATGTCGTGTCCTCGCAACGGGGACGGGCATCGCCCGTCGCCCGATCCTTCGATCCTATCGGCGCTTCCAGAACGCGCCATGAGCCATTCGGCCGCTGGTCCGACCGGGTCCTCAGGCTGGGGTGACGGCGCCGTCGGTGGTAGCTTGCCGGGATGCCCGTCGGCCCCCGCTCGCTCCGTTCGATCCTCTCCTCCGCGGCGACCCTGTCGTTGCCCTTGCTGCTGGCCGCCTGCGGCGGTGGTGCGCCGAAGGGCCCGATCGACGGCGGCGCGGCGATGCGCCACGTCGAGGCGATGGTCAAGATCGGCCCGCGCCCGTTCGGCTCGGCCGAGCTCGCCAAGACCGCCGACCACATCCAGGCCGAGGTCGAGAAGCTCGGGCTGAAGATGGAGCGCCACGAGCTCGAGCACGCGAAGGAGAAGAAGACGATCCGCAACCTCTACACGCGGATCGACGGCGAGGACCCGGTGAACGGCCCGATCCTGATGTTCGGCGCCCACTACGACACCAAGCTCGCCGCCGGCCACGACGACAGCAGCCACAACTTCCCGTTCGTGGGCGCCATCGACGGCGGCGGCGCACCGGCACTGCTGATCGAACTCGCGCGCGCGATCAAGGCAGAGACGCCGAAGCCGAAGGCCAACGTCTGGTTCTACTGGATCGACGCCGAGGAGTCGGTCGACTGGATCTGGAACGACGAGCGCGCGCTGCTCGGCAGCGACGCGTTCTGCAAGATGCTGTCGGAGACGAAGGTGATGCCGCGCGTGAAGGCGTTCGTGCTGCTCGACCTGATGGGCAGCAAGAACGTCAAGTTCGACAAGGACGCGGAGTCGAACAGCTCGCTGATCGAGCTGTTCAAGAAGGCCGGAGACCGGCTGGGCATCGCCGACCGGGTGTTCCCGCTGCCGATGACGCCGGTCAAGGACGACCACCTGAACTTCCGGAAGTACGGGGTGCCGACCTTCCTGATGATCGACTTCACCTTCCGCATTCCGGCGCACCTGCAGCAGCTGCGACCGAACCAGCAACCGCAGCAGCGCGACGGCTACGAGCAGTGGTGGCACACGCCGGACGACAACCTCGACGCGATGGATCCGGTGTCGCTGGCGATCGCCGGCAACCTCGTCATCGAAGCCTTGGCCGACCTCGACGCCTTCGTGCACAAGAAGTGAGCACGCCGATGCAGCGACACAGCGCGATGCTGGTGGCCGGCCTGTGCGCCGCGTGCCTCGGTGCCGGCATCGCGCTGCAGCAGGGTGGCGACACGCCCCTACGCGCCCCGGCCCCCACGACGGTCCGCCAGCAGGACGAGATCGACAAGGGCAAGGCGCCGCGGCTGCAACCGGTTCCTGCCCCGAAGGACCTCGGCGACCGCGCCTTCGCGCACGTGCGCACGCTGGTCGGCTTCGGTCCGCGCCACACCGGCGCGCAACCCACGCCGGGGTGGACGCAGCAGCTCGACCACATCGGCACGACGCTGCGCGGCTTCGGCCTCGTGCCCGAGCGCGACGTCTGGACCGATCGCAAGGAGCTGGTGACGTTCTGCAACGTGCGCGCGGCGATCCCCGGCAAGCGCAAGGACCGCATCGTGCTGGCGTGCCACCACGACACCAAGTGCACCACCGGCCACGCCGACCCGGCCCACAACTTCACGTTCACCGGCGCCAACGACGGCGCCAGCGGCGTCGCCCTGCTGCTGGCGCTGGCCGAGGTGCTGAGCAAGCAGCAGCACGAAGCGACGATCGAGCTGGTGTTCTTCGACGGCGAGGAGAGCCTCGACTGGGCGTGGAACGACGCCGCCCGGGCCCTGTTCGGCAGCAAGCGCTTCGTCAAGCAGCACCGCGACAGGAGCCTCGTCGGCGACGAACCGCGCATCGCCGCGATGGTGCTGCTCGACATGGTCGGCCGCACCGACCTGCACATCCAGGAGGAGCTCTACTCGACGCACCGCCTGCGCGAGCTGGTCTACGGCGCCGCCGTCGCCACCGGCCACGCGACGCTGTTCTTCCAACGAGCCGAGGCGGCGAGCGACGACCACAAGCCGTTCCTCGAGGTCGGCATCCCGGCCGTCGACCTGATCGACCTGAACGGCAACCCGCACTGGCACAAGGCCACCGACACGATCGAGAACGTGTCGGCGGCGAGCCTGCAGAAGGTCGGCGAGGTGGTGCTGACGCTGCTGCCGGCGATCGAACGCGAATACGTGCTGCGCAAGGACTGACGCCGAGGCGCCGTCCGCGGGTCGTCGCCCGGTGCGGCAGGCGGCGTGATCGCGCCTCGCTCGACCGACGCACGCTCGCTCGCCCCGCAGCACCGGCTAGGCTCTGCGCCCGATGCCGACCGTCCAGCGCCAAGGCCGCACGATCCACCACTCCCGCGAAGGCGATGGCCCCGGCGTCGT
>CANGSN010000270.1 GCA_947455805.1 Planctomycetota bacterium | reverse complement strand
GGATCTGACCGGCGTCGGCCTTCGCCTGCGGCCGCAGTGGCTCGAGCGCGTCGTCGCCGAGGGGCACGCGGCGCGGCCGTACCTGCGCGTGCGCATGCCGGCGTTCGGCGCCGACAAGGGCCGCGAGTACGCGGCGTGGTTCCAGGCGGTCGACGGCCGCGACGGCGATGCGAGAGCGCCGGGGTTCACGCCCGAGGCGGTCGAACGCGGGCGCGCGCTGATCGGCACCGCCGGCAAGAATTGCATCACCTGCCATCCGGTCGCCGGCCATCGCGCGCTCGGTCCGCAGGGCATGGACCTGCTGCAGCAGCACGAACGGCTGCAGCCGGCGTGGTTCCGCGAGTGGCTGCTGGCGCCGCAGAAGCACCGCCCCGGCACGCGCATGCCGGGCTTCTGGCCGGTCGTCGACGACGCGGCGAAGGCCGACGTCGAGGCGATCCTGGCGTGGACGTCGCTCGGCCCGGTCGCGCCGCTGCCCGACGGCCTCGCGCGCAGCGGGGCGTTGCGGCTCGAACCGCGGGAACGGCCCATCCTGCACGGCGCGTTCCTGCCGGGCCTGTCGGCGCGCTGCTTGTGCGTCGGCACGCCGCAGCGCACGCACTTCGCGTTCGAACTCGGCGGTGCGCGTCTCGCCTGGTTGTGGCGCGGCGACTTCCTCGACGCCAGCGGCACCTGGAGCGGGCGCGCCGGGCAGCTGCTGCAGCCGGGCGGTCAGGACCACGCCGTGCTCGCCGACCTCGCGATCACCGCCGCGGCCGGTGGCTCGGCTTCGCGCACGCTGCGCGGCCAGCGCCGCACCAGCGACGGCTACCCGGTGCTGCAGGTGCAGGTCGGCGACGCCGAGTACGAAGACGAAGTGCGGCCGCGGCTCGTCGCCGGCGGCAGCGAGATCGTGCGCACGCTGCGCTGCACCGCCGGCGCGCTGGTGGTGAAGGTGCCGAAGCCCGCCGCCGAGGTGACCGCTGCCGCGACCGGCGGCGATCGCGACGAACACCGGCTCGCCGCCGGTCAGACCCTGGAGATCGTCTACCGATGGCCGTCCCGCTGATCGCCCTGTTCGCTCTGCTGCCGCAGGAGCCCGCGTCGCCGGCCCCGGTGCCGCGCACGCCCGTCGCCGAGGAAGCGCGCTACCTCGCCATCGACACCGTGCCGCTGCCGGCCGACGTCGTGCTCGAGGTCGGTGGCCTCGTCGTGCGCGGCGACGACCTGTTCGTCGCCACGCGGCGCGGCGAGATCTGGCGCATCACGGCGGCGGCGAGTGCTGCGCCGCGCGCGTCGTTGTGGGCCGAAGGCCTGCAGGAACCGCTCGGGCTGATCGACATCGACGGCTGGCTGTGGTGCGCGCAGCGCGGCGAGCTGTCGCGCCTGCGCGACGCCGACGGCGACGGCCGCATGGACGAACTGCAGACGATGGCGCAGGGCTGGCCGCTGTCGGGCAACTACCACGAGTACGCGTTCGGGCCGACGCGCGCCGGCGACGGCTCGTTGTGGCTGCTGCTGAACAAGCCGTTCGGCGACGAACCGTTCGGCCGCGCCGCGTGGCGCGGCTTCGCGCTGCGCGTGCCGCCGGGCGGCGGCACCTTCGAACCGGTCGTGGCGGGGCTGCGTTCGCCGTGCGGTGTCGGCACCTCGCCCGAAGGCGAGGTCTGGTACAGCGACAACCAGGGCGAGTGGTGCGCGACCAGCAAGTTCGCGCCGCTCGCGGTCGGCGACTTCCACGGCCATCCGTGGAGCCAGCCGTGGTGCGGCAAGAAGGAGAGCAAGGTCGCCGACCCCGGCGAGGTGAAGAGCGGCCAGCGCATGGACGTCGCCGCGCGCACGATCCCGGGCTTCCGTCTGCCGGCGGTCTGGCTGCCGTACGATCTGTGCGGCCGTTCGCCCGGTGGCTTCGTGTGGGACACCGCCGGCCACTTCGGACCGTTCCGCGGCCAGGTGTTCTGCGGCGACCAGTACTCGTCCGAGGTGTTCCGCATGTCGCTCGAACGCGTCGACGGCGCGTGGCAGGGCGCGTGCTATCCGTTCCGCGCCGGCTTCCAGTGCGGCATCACGCGCGTCGCGTGGGGGACGCAGGGCACGCTGTGGTGCGGCCTCACCAACCGCGGCTGGGGATCGCTCGGCCAGGCAGAGCATGGCCTGCAGCGGCTGTCCTGGCGCGGCGAGGAGCCGTTCGAACTGCTGGCGATCACCGCCACGCAGGGCGGCTTCGCCGTGCAGTGCACACAGGACGTCGCCGCCGCCAGCGCCGTGGTCGGCTCGTTCGAGGTGCGCAGCTGGACCTACGACCACCACGAGGACTACGGCTGTCCGCCGCGCGACGAACGTCGGCACGTGGTGACCAAGGTCGCGCGCGTCGATGCGCGCACGGTCGCGATCGAGCTCGATGCGGTGCCGCTGTGCCGCGTCTACGAAGTGCGCGCGCCCGGGCTCGTCCGCGACGGCGGCGCCGCGAAACTGTGGCACGGCGTCGGCTGGTACACGCGCAACCGCGACCCGCGCTGACGGCGGGCTTCACGCGTTCGCGTGCTGCTCCGCCGCGGCGAGCCCGCTGGACTGGATGGGCAGGAACAGGCGGATGGAGTTGCCGGTGTCCGCTTCGCTGGTGACGGTGACCGTGCCGCCGTGGTTCCTGGCGATCGCGAGGGCCACGCTCAGGCCGAGCCCCCAACTCCACCGGGCGTGCGCTGGCACGTGGAACGGCTCGAACAGCTTCGCGAGTTCGCCGCGCGACAGGATGCGGCCGTCGTCGTGGACTTCGATGCAGGCGAAGTCGGCCGCCGATGGCTCGAGAATGCCGTTGCCGTGCGCCGGACGTTCGCGCCGCACGCGGATCGACATCGTGCCGACCCGGCCGGCCAAGGCGTCGGCGGCGTGGTTGCACAGGTTCAGCAGCAGCTGCCGGAGCTGCGCCCGATCGGCCCGCACGGCCAGTGCGGCATCGCCGGTGACGGCGACCTTCTGCGTCGACGGCAGGCTGGCGCGCACCAGGGTCGCGACCTCGTCGGCTAGTTGGCGGAGCGGCACCGGCTCGGGCCGCGAGGCGCGGACCTGGTTGAGGTCGCACAGGCGCGTCACCAGCGCGCGTGTGCGGTCGACGGCGTTCGCCATCTCGTCCAGCAGTTCGCGCACCGGTGCCGCCGGCGTCGTCGCCAGGCGGGCGAGCTCGAGATAGCCGATCAGCGACGTCAGGGCGTTGTTGAACTCGTGCGCGAGGGTGCGGGCGGCGCCGCCGAACGTCTCCATGGGCTGCAGCTGCAGCAGGTTCCTCGCCACCGCGGCGCGTTCCTGCTCGGCCAGCACGCGCGCCGTGATGTCGGTGTGCACGACGATGGTGCCGCGCGAGCCGTCTTCGGCCCGGAACGAGCGGGCGACCAGCTGGAACCAGCGCGGCTCCGTCGGTGAGTGGCAGGGGTAGTCGCCGGTGAACTCCGGGGATTCGCCGGCGATCACCTGCCGCAGGCCGTCGGTCGTCAGCGCGTCGGCCGTGGACTCGGCGCCACGGCAGGCGCCGAGGTAGTCCGCTCCCACGCCGCAGAGCTGCGGCGACAGGCCGTTCGCCGCCGCGAAGCGACGCCACGGCTCGTTGACCCAGCGCACCTTGCCGTCGCCGTCGAGCACGCAGACGTGGGCTCCGAGGCCGTCGAGTGCCGCCAGCAACTGCGCCATCGACACGCCGGCCCGATCGGGATCCACGTCGACCATGACATGGCACTGTGGGTGCCGGTCGCGGTCCCTCCGAGGTGCAGTTCGCCCCGGCTCTCGCCGAACCAGGGCGTAGCCGCGGTGGGCCCAACTGCGGCGGAAGGAAGTGTGGCTCTGACCCGCAGTCCTCGGCTACGTCGTCGCCGCATGGACTGGAAGCTGATGGCGACGATCTTCGGATCGGTGTTCGTGGCGGAGCTCGGCGACAAGACACAGCTGGCGACGATGGCGTTCGCGGCCAAGGGCCAGGTTTCGAAGGCCGAGGTGTTCGTGGCCGCCAGCGCCGCGCTCGTGCTGTCGACGCTGATCGGCGTGTTCGCGGGTCGGCTCGTCACCGAGTTCGTCGGCGAGCAGGCGCTGCGCTACGTCGCCGGCGTCGCGTTCGTCGCGATCGGGCTGTGGACGCTGCTGCGACCGTGAAGCGGGCGCGGCGTGGACTGGCTCGTCAGCCGGCCGTCAGACGGCGCACGGTTTCGACCAGCAACGCCACGCCGAAGCCGGTGCCGCGGTCGCCGCGGAACGCCGGCGACGCCAGGTCGACGTGGCCCCAGCGCGCCTTCGTGCCATCGAGGTGCCAGTGGATGAACTCGGCGGCGCAGCTGACCTGCGCGTTGCTGCGGTTCTTGACCGAGTTGCGCATGTCGGCGATCGGGCTCGCGAACTCGCTGCGGTAGAGCTCCGGCGCGAACGGCAGCGGCCAGCACAGGTCGCCGGTGGCGAGGCCGGCGTTGCACAGCGCCTGCTCGAGCGCTTCGTCGTTGGCGATCACCGCCGCGTGCAGGTCGCCGGTGGCGACGCCCTGGGCACCGGTCAGCGTCGCCGCGTCGACGATCACGTCGGCGCCGAGCTTGCGCGCGGCGTAGCTGCAGCCGTCGGCGAGCAGCAGGCGGCCCTCGGCGTCGGTGTTGTTGATCTCGACCGTCTTGCCGCTGTGCAGCGTCAGCACGTCGTCGGGCTTGTAGGCGGCCGGGCCGATCGCGTTCTCGGCCATGCACAGCAAGAGCGACAGCCGGTGGCGCGGCTTCTGCGCGGCGAGCACGGCGAACGCGCCGAGCACGGCGGCGGCACCGCCCATGTCGGCCTTCATCGTCTCCATGTTGCCGCGCGCCTTCAGGTGCAGGCCGCCGGTGTCATAGGTGACGCCCTTGCCGACCAGCGCCACGTGCGTGCCGCGCAGAGGGCCGACCTCGGCCAGCAGCAGGCGCGGCGCCGAGCGCGCGCAGCGGCCGACGGCGTGGATGCCGCCGAGGCCCTGGCGCAGCAGGGCGTCGCCGACGAACTCGCGCACGCGCACGCCGCGCACCGTCTTCAGCACGCGCTTCGCCGCT
>CANGSN010000269.1 GCA_947455805.1 Planctomycetota bacterium | reverse complement strand
TGACGTTCGAAGCGGCTCGTGAATACGTCGCGCAGACGACTCTGTTCACGACCCACACGCCGGTGCCGGCCGGCCACGACCGCTTCGCCGAGGACCTGGTGCGGCGCTACTTCGGCGACGCCGAGGAATGGGTCGGCCTGCCGTGGGACCGATTCTTCGCGCTCGGCCAGGCCAGCGGCGGCACCAGCGAGTTCAACATGACGTACCTGGCGATGAACTTCGCCGGCTTCGTCAACGGCGTCAGCAAGCTGCACGGCCTCGCCTCGCAGAAGCTGCTGCACGCGTTCTGGCCGGGACTGCTCGAGAACGAGGTGCCGGTGGCGTCGGTCACCAACGGCGTGCACCTGGCGACGTGGACGCAATCGGGCATCGTGCGCCTGCTGCGCGGCGACGACGACACCGTGCGTCCGGCCGACTTCGGCAACGCGGCGCGCGTGGCGGAGGCCGACCTGTGGAAGGTGCGCCAGGCCAACAAGGGCATGATGCTCGAGACGGTGCGCAACTCGCTGACGAAGGCGTTCCACGCCCGCGGCGACAGCCCGGTCGTGCTGAGTGCGACGCTCGCCGGCCTCGACGACAAGGCGCTCTACCTCGGATTCGCGCGACGGTTCGCTCCGTACAAGCGCGCGCACCTGCTGTTCAGCGATCCGGCGCGCCTGCTGCGCATCCTGTCGAACCCCGAACGGCCGGTGCGCATCGTCGTCTCCGGCAAGGCGCACCCGCGCGACAAGCTCGGCCAGGACATCCTGAAGTCGATCGTGCAGATCGCGCGATCGCCGGACTTCCTCGGCAAGGTCGTGTTCGTCGAGGACTACGACATCGCCGTCGCCCGCGCGCTGGTGCAGGGCGTCGACGTCTGGGTCAACACGCCGACGCGGATGGAGGAGGCGAGCGGCACGTCCGGCATGAAGGCCGCCGCCAACGGCGTGCTGAACCTGTCGATCGCCGACGGCTGGTGGCCCGAGGCTGCCGACGGCGGCAACGGCTGGACGATCGGCGGCAGCCAGGTCTACGGCAGCCACGAACTGCAGAATCAGGCCGACGCCACGGCGCTCTACCGCCTGCTCGAGGAGGAGATCGTGCCGAACTTCTTCGCCCGCGACGGCCGCGGCGTGCCGGCGACGTGGTGCGAGATGATGAAGCACTGCCTGGAGACGGTGCCGACGCTGTTCAACACCGACCGCATGGTCAGCGACTACCTGGCCCAGGCCTACCGGCCGCTGGCCGGCCACTACTTCCAGCTGCAGGCGGAGAAGAAGGCGCCGGCGCGCGAACGGGCGAAGGAGTTCCTGCGCGTGCGATCCGGCTTCGAGAAGCTGAAGATCGTCGCCGCGACCACGGTCGAGATGCAGGACTTCAAGGTCGGTCAGCACCTCGACGTGCACCTCGAGGTCGACCTCGGCACGCTGCTGCCGAGCGACGTGCTCGTCGAGCTGGTGGTGACGCGCGGCGACGGCGAGGTCGAGACGCTGGTGGTGCCGCTCGTGCACCGCGGCGCCAAGGCCGGCACCGTGCACGCGTTCGACGGCGGCTACCGCGTCGAGCTCGCCGGGCACTACCAGCACGGCATGCGCGTGCGCGTGCCCGGCAACGGACGCCACGACGCCAAGGTGCGCGGTCTCGTGCTGTGGGCGTGAGTGCGACGGCCGCCGCGGGCCGTATCCTGCGGCGGTGAGCACCAACCCGGCAGCGTCGCGCCTGTTCGTCGGCACCAGCGGCTTCAGCTACGACGAGTGGCGGCCGGCGTTCTATCCCGACGACCTGAAGAAGGAGGCGATGCTGCCGTTCTACGCCGAGCGGCTGCCGGCGGTGGAGCTGAACAACACGTTCTACCGGCTGCCGAACGCGAAGATGGCGGCGAAGTGGCGCGCGCAGGTGCCGGCGTCGTTCCGCTTCGCGGTGAAGGCGAGCCAGCGGCTGACGTGGACGCAGAAGCTGAAGGACTGCGGCGAGCTGCTGCAGGTGCTGTTCACCGCCATCGCCCCGCTCGGCGACACGCTCGGCTGCGTCTTCTACCAGGTGCCGAAGTTCGTGCGGAAGGACGTCGCCGTGCTGCGCGACTTCCTTCTGCTGCAACCCGCGGGCGTGAAGGTCGCGTTCGAGTTCGCGCACGCCAGCTGGAACGACGACGACGCGCTGGCGGCGCTGCGCGAGTGCGACGCCGCGGTGGTGGCGAGCGACCGCGACGAACTGCCGCCGCCAGTGCTCGCCGACAAGTCGAAGTGCAGCTACCTGCGCCTGCGCCGCGCACGCTACGCCGACGACGACCTGCGGCAGTGGCGCGACCGCGTGCTGGCGCGGCCTGGGGCCGCGTTCGTGTTCTTCAAACACGAGGACAGCTGCGCCGGGCCGGCGCTGGCGAGCCGGTTCCTCGCCCTGTAGGGCCGGGCCTGCGGGGTGGTCGCCGGGGCAGCCGCGTGGCAGACTGAGCGCGCCTTCGTCGTGAGGTTCCCATGCAGCATGCTCGCCTGCTGCCGTCCGCGCTCGCCGCGGCGGCGTTCCTCGTCGCCGCCACCGCCCAGAACGACGACTGCTCCGGAGCGGTCCTGCTCGTGCAAGGGGCGAACGGTCCGTTCTCCACCGTCGGGGCGACCACGTCGACGCCCGCGTGGTCGTGTGGGGCCGCGGGCAACGATCGCTGGTACCTGTTCCTGGCCGCCGGGCCCGGCACGCTGCAGGTGAACGTCTGCGGCGCCGGCTTCGACACGGTGCTGCAGGTACTGAACGGCGCCGCCGGTTGCGGCGCGCTCGTCTCCCTCGGCTGCAACGACGACGGCTGTGGCACGGCGTCGTCGTTGGCGGTCGCGCTGCCGAGTGCCGGCCCCTACTACGTGCGCGTCGGCGGCTTCGCCGGGCAGACCGGTTCGTTCACGCTGAACGTCAACGGCCCGACCGCCAGTGGCGTCGCCGCGACCAACACCACCCTCGGCACCGGCTGCTACCGCTCGTTCGCGTCGTTCTACCAGCTGTTCCCGACCGGCACCTTCGACCTGGGCGGATCGTCGATCACGATGATCCCGAACGGCGTCGGCTACCTGGCCCTCGGCAACATCGCGACCTACGTGCCGCCGTCGGCGGGGGCCACGGCCCTGCAGCTCACCGACGACAGCCAGGTGACCGTGCCGTTGTCGCTGCCGTTCCCCTACGTCGGTGGCACGACCTCGTCGCTGGTGGTGTGCTCGAACGGCTTCGTGTCGGTCGCCACCGGCAACGGCCAGGCCTTCAACCCGAACGTGGCGTCGTTCCTGAACGCGCCGCAGACCGGCTGGTGGACGTGGCACGACATGAACCCTTCGGCCAGCGGTCAGGTGAAGTTCGAGGAGGTTGGTTCCACCGCCATCGTCACCTGGGACGGCGTGCGCAACTTCGGTGGCTCGTCGCCGCTCGACGACAGTACGTTCCAGATGCAGTTCGACCTCGCCAGCGGCTTCGTCAGCCTCGTCTACCAGTCGATGTCGACGACCGGGAACCCGTATCTCGTCGGCTACTCACCCGGTGGCCCGAGCCCCGATCCTGGCAGCATCGACCTCTCCGCCGCCATCCTCGGTGCGATCGAGACCGGGGTCGACCAACTGCCGCTCGGCGTCATGGCGACGACGCGACCGGTGCTCGGCACGTCCTGGAACCTGACCGTCGCCAACCTGCCGACGGCGACGTTTGCGCCGCTCGGCGTCGACGTCTTCGGCTTCGCCGATCCGGGCGTGCTCGACCTGTCGGCGATCGGCATGCCGGGTTGTGGCCTCCGTTCGACCCTCGACGTGCTGCTCGGCTGGACCAACACCGGCGCGCACACGTATTCGCTGCCGATCCCGTCGCTGCCGACGCTCGTCGGCCTGCACGTGTTCACCACGTCGGCGGTGTTGCAGCCCGGCGTCAACGCGTTCGGCGCGATCACCGCGAACGGCATCGACGGCCTGCTCGGCGACGTCTGATCGATCGTTCGATCGGGACGCGAACCCCGGGTCGCCACCTTCGGCGACGCGGGCACGGTCCCGAGCGGTGCGCGGCCACCGTGGTGCAGTGCGTCTGGTATCCTGCCGCACCGCCGCACCACCTCCTCGCATGGCCGCCCCCTCGCGCACGTCCTGGAAAGGGTTCCTGAAGCTCAGCCTGATCTCCGTGCCGGTCAAGGCGTTCACCGCCAACGACAGCGCCGGGGAAGTGCACCTGAACCAGCTGCACAAGGGCTGCAACTCGCGGGTCAAGTACCAGAAGGTCTGCCCCGAGCACGGCGAGCTGAAGAGCGAAGCGATCGTCAGCGGCTTCGAGCACCAGAAGGACCAATACGTCGTCGTCGATCCCGACGAGCTCGACAAGCTGCGCACCAAGACCGACCGCGCGGTCAGCATCGACGGGTTCATTCCGGCCGACGCCGTCGACAGCCGCTACTTCGCCGGCAAGACGCACTACCTGCTGCCCGACGGCGTCGCCGGAGCGCGGCCCTACGCGCTGCTGTGTGCCGGCATGAAGCAGAACGGCGTCTGCGCGATCGCGCAGGTGGTGATGGCCGGCCGCGAGCAGCTGGTGTTGTTGCGGCCGCTCGGTCGCATGCTGGTGATGACGGGCCTGCACTACCCGCAGCGGGTGCGCAAGGCGGAGGAGTTCGAGAGTGAGGTCGAGGAGCTGTCGTTCAAGCCGGAAGAGGTCGCGCTGACCAACACGCTGATCGCCGCGTCGAAGCTGGCGACGTTCGACCTCGACGGCTACTCGGACCAGTACGTGACCAGGCTGAAGAAGCTGATCGCACTGAAGGTCGACGGCCGCGAGGTGGTGCAGGTGAAGGACCAGGAGGAGCCGAAGATCCTGAACCTGATGGACGCGCTGAAGAAGAGCGTCGCCGAGGCGCAGGCGCGGCTCGCCGGCGCACCGGTCGCGAGTCCGGCATCGGTGGCCGGCGAGCCCGTCGCAGGCGCCGCCGACGAACCGGCCGACAAGAAGCTGGCGCCGAGCACCGGCCGGAAGAAGGGCTCGCGCAAGGTCGAAGGCTGAGCCTGGCTCGATCGCATGCCCTTGCCCGAGCACATCAGGCCGATGCTGGCG
>CANGSN010000268.1 GCA_947455805.1 Planctomycetota bacterium | reverse complement strand
TCCCGGGGCAACGCTTCCACTGGCACTTCGAGCTGCAGCCGCGCACCGGCCAGATGGCGGGCCTCGAGCTCGGCGGCGACATGTACATCAACTCGGTGCCAGCGCAGCGCACCGCCGACCGCCTGCGCCAGGGGCTGGCCGCGGCGAAGCGCGGCTGATCGTCCCGCCGGGCCGCGACCCGGTCGCCGAACCGATGGCCGGCGCGCGTCAGCCGTCCGCCGGCGGCGCGTCGTCGGCTTTCCCCGGCGCCGCGCAGTAGAACACCAGCCGGTAGCCGTCGAGGTCGTTCAGCGCGCACTCGCGAGCGCCGTAGAACTGCGTCTTCGGCGGCAGCAGCAGCTTGACGCGCCGCTTCTTCATCTTCGCCGCGAAGCGATCGACGTCCTTGACCTGCAGGTAGACGGCGACGCCGATGCCGACGGTGCCGCGGGCCAGCGCGCGCGCGTCCTGCTTCACCACTTCGAGCTCCTGCGCGTCGAGGCCCATCTGCCGCGCTTCGACCAGCGACGGCAGTTCGCCGAGCATCACCACCTGGCCGTCGAGCTCCATCTTGGCGTAGACGGGCTTGTCGCCTTCGGGCCACTGGCCACCGAGCTTGAAGCCGAGCTTCTCCTCGTAGAAACGCAGCGCGCGCGGCACGCTGACGACGGTCAGATGGACGGCGTTCGGGAACGACTTCTTGGCTTTGCTCTTGGCCATGATCGGCAGCGGGGTCGTGCGTGATTGGACCGCGGTACGCCAGCGCACGCGAGCACGAACTCGCCGCGTGCTCCGTGATCGCGACGCGCTTTCTCGGCGCCGCGGGTTGCAAGGACCGCGAGAGGACGCGACAGTCCGCCGCGCTCTCGTCCCTCTCGTTCGCTCTGCATGACGAACCAACCAACGCAGCAGTGGGGCTCGCGCCTCGGTGTCATCCTCGCCGTCGCCGGCTCCGCGGTCGGCCTCGGCAACTTCCTGCGCTTCCCGGGGAACGCCGCCGAGAACGGCGGCGGCGCGTTCATGATCCCCTACTTCCTGGCGCTGCTGATCGTGGGCATCCCGATCGGCTGGGCGGAGTGGGCGATCGGTCGCTACGGCGGCAGGAAGGGCTTCCACAGCGCGCCCGGCATCCTCGGCATCTGGTGCAAGGGCCCGATCGGTCGCTACGCCGGCGTGCTCGGCGTGCTGATCCCGCTCGGCGTCTACTTCTACTACGTGCTGATCGAGAGCTGGTGCCTCTACTACTTCTGGAAGTACTGCACCGGCGGCATCGGGCTCGAGCCGACGACCGACGTCGCGTCGGTGCAGGTGCCGCACACGCGTGGCTTCTTCAATGAAGTCGTCGGAGCCGCCGACAACGGGGCGCTGTTCCAGACCATGCACCCGGTGCTGATCGCCTTCGTGATCACCGTCGTCTGCAACGTCTGGTTCGTCTACCGCGGCCTGTCGAAGGGCATCGAGACCGTCTGCAAGTACGCGATGCCGGTCATGGCGGTGCTCGGCATCGTCATCCTGATCCGCGTGCTGACGCTGTCGGCGCCGGCCGGAACCACCGGCCAGTCGGTCGTCGACGGCCTCGGCTACCTGTGGAACCCGAACTTCGAGAAGCTCTCGAACTTCAAGACCTGGGTCGCGGCGACCGGCCAGATCTTCTTCAGTCTGTCGGTCGGCTTCGGCGTGATCATCAATTACGCCAGCTACATGAAGAAGAAGGACGACGTGGTGCTGTCGGGCCTGACGGCATCGGCGACCAACGAGTTCTTCGAGGTCGTGCTCGGCGGCCTGATCACCGTCACCGCGTCGGTCGTCTTCGTCGGCGTGCTGCTGACCTCGCAGGCGACCGGCGGCTCGATGAGCCTCGGCTTCAAGACGCTGCCGATGGTGTTCGCCCAGATGCCGGGCGGCAACTTCTTCGGCGCGGCCTTCTTCCTGATCCTGTTCCTCGCCGCGATCACCAGCTCGCTGTCGATGCTGCAGCCGAGCAAGGCGTTCTTCGAGGAAGCGCTCGGCATCGACAAGGTGAAGTCGACGACGCTGGTCACCGTCTGGGGCCTGATCGGCAACGCCTTCGTGCTCTACTACAGCAAGGGCCTGACGGCGCTCGACACGATCGACTTCTGGGTCGGCTCGGTGTTCATCATGGTGGTCGCCGCCGTGCAGATCATCGCCTTCGGCTGGATCTTCGGCCTCGAGCGCGGCATCGCCGAGGCGCACGAAGGCGCCCAGCTGCGCATCCCGAAGTTCTTCCAGTTCGTGATCAAGTACGTCTCCCCGGCCTACCTGATCGTGATCATGATCGGGTTCTGCCTGAACAACGCACCGGGCTACGTCGACACGCTGCTCGGCAACGTGACGACGTCGCCGCAGCTGTCGGTCGCAGCACAACGCGACCTCGTCGCCGCTTTCCCGGCTGGCAGCAAGCTGACCTACACGTGGAAGCAGCTCGGCGGCAGCCCGGTGACGCTGGCCGACGCTTCCTCGGCGAAGCCGTCGTTCGCGACCAAGGAGCCGGCAAACGCGAAGAACTTCGAGGTGCCGTTCGAGCTGACGGTCAGCGATGGCACCACGACGAAGACCTTCACCGCCAGCGCGGAAGTCGACGTGGAGAGCCCAGGCAGCGCGCGCCGCACCTGGGTGTTCCTGTTGCTGACGATCGCCGGCCTCGTCGCCATCACCGCGATCGGCGCCCGCCGCTGGAAGGCCGAAGGCCGTGACCTCGACGGCAAGCTCCCCGCGGCCGACTGACCAGGAGACCCACCATGCTCGCATCCCTCACCGCGCTCGGTTGGACGTTCATGCTGGCGTCGATCCTCGGCGTCACCGCGCTCACCTTCTGGTGCTTCAAGCGCGTGCTGTTCCCGCCGCACGACGAGCCGGACCTGCCCGGCGGCCTCGGCCCGTGATCGCGACCCGCTGACGCCACGGCCGGCGGCACGCTCGGCGATGCGCTGGTGCAGAGCCTGCTCGCCGACTGCGTCGGACGCTCGGCGGTCGCTGCGTTCGGCGTCGCGGTCGGCGCCAAGGTGATGCTGCAGTTCGACGCCTGGCTCGGTCGAGGCGGCGAACGGACGAGGTCGAGCAGGCGAGTCGTCGGTCAGAACGTCGCGAAGCCCGGCACGCGCGGATACGGGATCGCGTCGCGGATGTTGGCGAGGCCGCAGATGTAGACGAGCAGGCGCTCGAAGCCGAGGCCGAAGCCGGCGTGCGGCACGGTGCCGTAGCGGCGCAGGTCGCGGTACCACCAGTAGTGCTCGGGCACGAGGTTCATCTTGCGCATGCGGGCGTCGAGCACGTCGAGGCGCTCCTCGCGCTGCGAACCGCCGATGATCTCGCCGATGCCCGGCGCCAGGATGTCCATCGCCGCGACCGTCTTCCCGTCCGGGTTGCTGCGCATGTAGAAGGCCTTGATCGCCTCCGGGTAGTTCATCACCACCACCGGCCGACCGACGTGCTCCTCGCACAGGAAGCGCTCGTGCTCGGTCTGCAGGTCCATGCCCCACTGCGGCGCGTAGTCGAACTTCTTCTTCGTCTTCTGCAGGATGTCGATCGCCGCCGTGTAGTCGATGCGTTCGAACGACTGCTGCAGGAACGTCTCGAGGCGCGCGATCACGCCCTTCTGGATGCGCTCGTCGCAGAACTTCAGGTCGTCGGCGCGGTGCTCGAGCACGTAGCGGAAGATGTGCTTCAGGAAGCGCTCGGCGAGGTCGGCGTCGGCGGCGAGGTCGGCGAACGCGATCTCCGGCTCGATCATCCAGAACTCGGCGAGGTGGCGCGTCGTGTTGCTGTTCTCGGCGCGGAACGTCGGCCCGAACGTGTAGACCTTCGACAACGCGAGGCAGTAGGCCTCGACGTTCAGCTGGCCCGACACCGTCAGGAACGCCTCGCGGCCGAAGAAGTCCTTCTTCCAGTCGACCTTGCCCTGGTCGTCGCGCGGCGGGTTGTGCGCCTCGAGCGTGCTGACACGGAACATCTGGCCGGCACCTTCCGCGTCGCTGGCCGTGATGATCGGCGTGTTGACCCAGAAGAAGCCGTCGCGCGTGAAGAAGTCGTGGATCGCGAACGACGCCGCGTGGCGGATGCGCGCCACCGCGCCGAACGTGTTGGTGCGCGGCCGCAGGTGCGCCTGCTCGCGCAGGAACTCGAGCGTGTGCTCCTTCGGCTGGATCGGGTAGGTCTCCGGATCGTCGACCAGGCCGCAGATCTCGATCGCCTCGGCCTGCACTTCGACCGACTGGCCCTTGCCCTGGCTCGCCACCAGCGTGCCGCGCGCGATCAGCGACGCGCCGGCCGACAGCTTGAGCACACCGTCCTGGTAGTTCGCCAGCGTGTTCGGCGCGACCACCTGCAGCGTGCCCTGGCAACTGCCGTCGGTGAGCTGGACGAACGAGATGCCGGCCTTGCTGTCGCGGCGGGTGCGGACCCAACCGCGGATCTCGACCTTGGAGCCGACGGCGACCTTGCCGGCGAGCGCGTGATGGACACTGACGGTTTGCATGACGACCTCGAGGCGGCGCACGAGCGCCGGGCGCACGGCGATGGCCGCGCACGAAGGCCGAGCATGGTTCCGACCGCTGGTGTGCGGGTCAAGCGCGGCGCGTTCGCAGCGGGCGTTTGCGCGGCTGCCCATCCACCGCGATCACACAGGTCGCGCTGCGAACGGTCGCCGCAGCATGGCGGATCGCGCCGACCTGACGTTCGATGGGAACCGCGTTGCGACGTCCCAGCCATCGCCGAGCTTGCTCGCGCAGCGGGCCAACCGGCTCACACCTGGATGTCGAGCGGGCGCTGGTGGTCGCCGGCGTGCACGTGCCGCCACAGCCGCAACCGGTCGCCGACGCGGCCGGCGGGCTGGAAGCCGACTTCGTCGAAGAAGCGGAGCGCCGGCTGGTTGGTCAGGTCGACCAGCGCCACCAGCCCGCGCAGGCCGATCTGGCGGGCCCGCAGCAGGGCCGCTCGGAACATTGCGCGGCCGAAGCCGCCGCGGCGGCAGTCGGGGGCGACGACGATGGTCACCTCGGCGATGCCGTCGGGGCCGCAGTCGAGGCGAACGAAGCCGAGCCGCCGGCCGC
>CANGSN010000267.1 GCA_947455805.1 Planctomycetota bacterium | reverse complement strand
GTTCGCCTCGCCGCCCGCGGCCGGGCGCGCGCTCGCCGAGGAGGTGCAGCGCTGGCGGAACGGCACGCTGCCGAACCACGGTTGGCTGCTGAAGAGCGACGAGGTCTCGCCGTCGGCGCGTGCCCGCCGCATCGATTCGCGGGAGAGCCAGGGCCCGCGGCCCGAACTGCACGTCGACTTCCTGCCGCCGGGCCAGGTCGGTGTCTGGGGCACCGCGTGTGGCACCGGGCCGACGACGACGTGGTCCGGGTCGCTCCAGGTCGGCGCGACCGTGCAGCTCGTCGACCAGGCGGCGGCCGGAGCGATCGGCGTGCACGGCTACGCGTTCGCGCTCGAACCCGAGGGCGTGGCCCTGGCGCCAGGCTGCCGTCTCCATCTGCCCCTGGCCGAGCTGATCGTCGGCGACGTGTTCCTCGTGCCCGCCACCGGTGTGGTCGGCACGCCGTTGGCGATCCCGGCGGGTCTGCCCCCGTCGCTGGTCGTCGCGCAGTCGGCGATCGTCGACAGCTCGCCGCTGGGCCTCGCGCTCGGCAACGCAGCGCTGCTGGTCACGCCCTGAGCGGCGCCGCGCCTCTCAGTTGCGATTGCGCAGCCGATAGACGACCCCGCCCTCGTCCTTCTCGGCGATGCGTTCGCCGTGCGCGGCGAGCCATGCCGTCACTTCCGGCGCGTTCTCCTTCGGCAGCGGGTCATAGACGAACCGCGCCCCGGCGCCGTGCAGCTGCGTGAGACGATCGACCGTGAACTCCTCCTTGGCGAGCACCCAGCCGCGCGCGCGCGCCAGGTAGAAGAAGCGCGGGTCCTCACAGTTCTGGTTGCGCGACCAGGCGGTGTCGCGGCGCGTCTTCACCGAACGCGCGACGACGCGATCGTTCGGCCCGATGTGCGGGCGCGCGGCGTGGGCGACCTCGACGATCGGCAGCTTGTTGACGACGATGCGTACGCCACGCTCGTCCCTGGCGCGCAGTGCAGCCAGCAAGGCCACGGCGGCGAGCAATCCGAGCCACAATCCACGCGATGCCTTCGCCGGCCAGGCGCGGGCCACGAACCACGCACCGGTGAACGCCGCGAACGCGTGGTACTGCGGCCCGAGGTCGCGCGTGTGGCTGTAGCGCAGCGACACCAGCAGGCCGAGCAGCGTCGCGACCAACAGCACGGCGTCGCTGCGGTCCAAGCGCCGCAGCCATACGGTGGCGCCGAGTGCGGCCATCGCCACGACCGAGATGCCGAAGGTCGCGGTCGTCTGCACGAGGCTCCACAGGATCGCCGGGTCGACGATCTGAAACAGGCCGGGGAACTTCGTGTCGCCGCCGCTGACGACACCGAAGCTCAAGCCGGTCTCCGCGTGGAGGTGGGCACCGTGCACGAGCCAGGCGGCGACCACCGCGGGCACGGTGAGCATCGCCAGCCACCAGCGGATCTCGCGCAGTCGCCGGGGTGCGGCGACGACGGTCCAGCCGAACATCACGAGGCCAGCCTGCAGTGCCAGCGGCTTCTGCAGGCCGGCGAGGGCGACCATCAAGGTCGCGGCGATCAGCAGGAGCGTCGCTCCGCGTTGGAGGTACCGGCGGAAGAGCAGCAGGCAGGGGACGCTCAGCGAGAGGCTGGTGGCGTCGGGTATCACGCGGGTCGCCAGCATCCACGCAGCTCCGGTGCCGGTGAACGCGATCAGGCCGGCGAGTGCCTGTTCCGGACCGTTGCGCCACTCGAACAGCCGGTGCATGCCGAAGCCCGCGAGCAGCAGCGACAGCAGGGCGATCAGGCGCCCGGGCCACTCGGCGTCGATGTCGCCGATCCCCTTCAGCACGACGGCGATCGCCATCTGGTAGAGCGGGAACTCGCACTCGACGGCGCCGTCGGTGTCGCCGCGCCAATCGACGCGCGGGCGCAGCGGGTCGAAGCCGTCGAGCAGGAAGTTGCGGGCGATCGCCTGGGTGTCGCACTCGCGCCACGACGAACCGATGCCGTGTGGCACGCCGAACCACGTGACCAGGCCGAAGCCGAGCAGCAGCAACCACGCCAGCCGACGGCCGCGCACCACGCGCGGATCGTCATTGGCCAACTGTGGCCAGGCGGGCTCGGGGCTCAGAGTAGGGACCATCAACGGGATACAGTTGGGACTCGGTCAGCGTATGGCGAACCCAGCAATATACATCACCCCTTGGGTCAGGCCTTGCGAAGCTGGCGCAAACGGCCCGCTCATGGCCGGTGGACGACGCGCCGAGTTCAGCGACCCGTTGGCATCGGCAGTTTCGCCTGCAGTTCGAGCAGTGCTGCGGCCATGCGTTCGCCGAGCAATTGCTGGCCCGCGGCCGAGTAGTGGTTGCGATCGACGCCGTCGAAGCCGCCGAGCGCCACGTCCTGGGTGTCGACGACGACCACGAACGGGTCGTTCGCCGCGATCTCGCGATAGCCTTCGTTGACCAGCTTCGCGTACGGCCACACCTCGGTCTCCTTGACCAGGGCCAGCACGAACGGCACCTGCTCGGCGCGCAGCGTGGTGAAGTCGCGTGCCTTCATGGTCGTGCGCAGGTAGGCGATCAGTGCCTGCATGTTCGCCTTCGCCGCGCGTGCGCTCGCTTCGCGCAGGCCGTCGGTCTCGCCCTGGGCCACGAGCACGCCGCGGCAGTCGATGCCGCCCGGGCCGCTCGCCCCGGCGGCGCCGGCCAGGTAGCCCTCGGCGAACGCCCGCGCGAGGCTGGCGTGGAAGAACGTGCGCTCCTTGATCGTGTATGGGCCCGGCGCCGGCGGTGCGCCGAGCGGGTCCTGCACCCACGCTTCGATCGTCAGCGTGTCGCGGTCGTTGCCGAGCACGCGGCCCTGCTTGCCGCCGCAGACGAGCCAGCGCCCCTGGTGTTCGTCGCCTTTCCAGTCCTGGCTGGCGTCGCGCAGCGTCGTCGCCGTCGTCGCGGTGGCGCGGCCGGTGAGCACGAGCTTGCTCTCGTACGGCTTCACCGAGTGCGGCAGCGACGGATCCCACGAGTCGTGCACGAACCACATCCAGCCCGACGGCAGGCCCACCGGCCAGTCGACGAGCGGCACCAGGCCGACGCCGCCGACCGCCAGCTTGACGAAGTGCACCGGCGCACCGAGCCGTTCGCGCAGCACGACGCCGGCGTGCAGTTCGGGCCCGAACAGGCGCACCGAGGCGAAGCGCGGCGGCACACCGGCGTTCACCGGATAGTCGTACGGCGCGGTCGGCACGTCGTAGCGCGTTGGCGCGAAGTCGAGCTGGGTGAACACGCCGAAGTCGTCGCGTGCTTGGAACAGGTCCGGCTGGAAGATGCGGATGCCGTCGAGGGACGGCAGCGACGGGTGCTGGTCGACGTTGGCGACGCCGAGCATGTTCGACTGGCCGATGCAGCCGATCACCACCGTGCGCGGCGGGGCCTGCTGCTCGCTGGTTCGCGCCGGCGGTGTGGGGGGCGACGGAACGGTGCGTGAGCACGCCGCGGCCAGCACGGCCAGCACGGCCAACGCGGCGAGGGGCGTGCAGATCGCAGCAGGAACGGTGGCCACGCCGTCAGACTAGCGGTGCGGTGCGACGCGGCGAAGGCGACGGAGGGTTGCGCCTCGGCAGGCGCGCCGTCCAATCGCGCCATGGACTGGCCCGCCGCCTTCTCCCTGACCTGCGCCGTCGAGGTGCCGATCGTCGTCGCGATGGCCGGGCGCGGCCGCCGTCGCCGCACCGTCGCCGACGCGTTCGCCGCCAACCTGCTGACGCACCCGCTGGCGTGGCTGCTGGTCGGCCACGGCATCCTGCCCTGGCTCGTCGTCGAGGTGCTGGTGCTGCTGGTCGAGGCGCTGGTCTACCGCGGGGTGACGCGCCTACCGCCGGCGCGAGCGTTCGCCGCCGCGGGGCTCGCCAACCTGATCACCGCCTCGCTGTCGTTCGTCGTCTGACGCGAACGGGTCGCCTGCCGCTTGCCGCCACCTCGGTGGAGTGATGTCGTTCGGGAACCGGCGCCGTGCCGCTGCGTTCGCCGCGCCCTTTCCTGGAGGCCTCATGCGTCGTTCCCTGCGTGCCCTGTTCGTCGCCGTTGCGATTCCCTCGTTGCTGCCCGACGTCGTCGGCTCCTTCGAGCAGCACATCAAGGTCACGACCCGCGTCGACGTCGCGGCGCTCGCCGACACGATGTGCGTGGCGCATGAAGTGAAGGCGGGCGACACCTTGACCGGCATCGCCCGCACCCGGCTCGGTGACGCCCGGCGCGTCGCCGACCTGCAGGCGCGCAACCCGGACGTCGATCCGAACAAGCTGAAGATCGGAACGGTGCTGTGGCTGCCGCCGCGGGACCCGAAGGCCACCGGTGACCTGCACCTGGTCGTCTCGATGCCGCCGCGCGACACCCGCTTCGTCCCGTTCGACGCCACGAAGGAGCTCCCGCATTCGCGCATCGGCACCTACGTGTTCGCCCTGCTGACGAAAGAGCAGCTGGTCGCCGGGCTGCACGCCGACCACAAGAAGGTCGCGGAGATCCTCGGCCACAAGGACACCGTTCGCATCCCGGCGGAGACCGTCGGGAACCTCGTCGGCAAGGACTCGCCGGTCGCGCGCGCCGAGGTGCAGCTGAAGGTCGTCGCCGACAAGGACGGCAAGTGGCAGGTCGAACGCACGGTCGCTTGGTTCGACGCCGCCGGCAAGCAGCTGCCGACCGACGAGAAGGGCAACGTCGTGGCGCCGGCGACGGAGCCGAAGAAGTCCGAGCTGCTGTTGCTGCTGCTGGTCGCCACGGGCGGCGCCGCGTGGCTGTTGCACGCCCGCCGGCGTGATCCGTACGTCGCGCTCGCATGATGCAGGGTGTCGGTGCGCTGCTGGCGATCGCCGCCCTCGGCCTCGCGACCGCGGCGGCCGCAGCGAGCGCGCCGCTGTGGGTCTACGCGCTGTCGCTGGCGGCCTTCGGCCTGCCGCACGTGCTGACGGAGCTGCGCTACGTCGACGAGCGCTTCACCCTGCGCACGACGGCGCGCGTGCGGCGCGGCCTCGTGCTGCTGCTGCTTGCCATCGTCGGCGTGCGCCTCGCCGGCCTCGCCGGCGTCGGCACCACGCCGGCGCGCATCG
>CANGSN010000266.1 GCA_947455805.1 Planctomycetota bacterium | reverse complement strand
TGTCGGCGCGCGCCGCTTCGGCCGCCGGATCCGGCGCGTTCGCCGGCAGCACGGCCCCCTGCGTCGTCGTCAGCCCGCGCTCGCTGCCCATGCGCCGCCGCGCCGCCTGGAACCACTTGCTGCGGTCGCAGATGGTGTTGCAGACGATGCGCGCCAGCAGCGCCCGCAGGTGCTCGGCGTCGACCGGCGGCACCGTCGGCCCGTGGTGCAGGAACTCGAGGATCGCGTCCTGCACGACGTCGCCGCTGTCGAGCTTCTGGCGCAAGGTGTCGCCCAGGCGCGCGCGCACCATCGCGTAGACCGCCGGCACGTGGGCTTCGATCAATTCGCGCACGGCGGTCTCGTCCCCATCGCGCCAGCGCGCCAGCAGTTGTGTGGTCCCGTCCATCCGTTAGTGTGCCGGAGCCTAACCGGCCGCCGGGAAAACGGAGTCCGGTCGCTGCCGGCCGCTCGCTCTCCCATCCATGTCTGCCGCTCGCCAACACCAGGTCCAGGAACTGGTCGACGCCTACCTGCGCCAGACCGGAGACCTCGAAGGTTTCCTGCAGCAGGTGCCGCCCGACTTGCGCGACGAAGTCCAGGCGCAGTGCCGCGAGGCGACGTTCGCCGCCGAGTTCTTCCGCGAACTGCCGCCGCTGCGCCTGGTGCAGCCGCTGCCCCACACCATCGGCGGTTGCGAGCTCGGCGAACTGCTCGGCGAAGGCGCGATGGGCCGCGTGCTGCGCGGCCGCCAACGCGAGCTCGGCCGCGACGTCGCGGTCAAGCTGATCCGCGCCGAGCACCAGGACCACGACGAGTTCCTGACCCGCTTCCGCGAGGAAGCGCGGCTGCTCGCCAGCCTCGACCACCCGGGCATCGTCTCCGTGCACGCCTGCGGCGAAGAAGCCGGCTGGGTCTTCTACGTGATGGACCTGGTCGCCGGACAGAGCCTGCTGCAGGCGCTGCCGTCGCTGCTGGCGCAGGAGAACAACCCCGGCAACGCGCACCGCTTCGACCGCGCCGCACGCATCGCCGCCGAGGTGCTCGAGACGCTCGCCTACGCGCACGGCCAGGGCATCGTGCACCGCGACCTGAAGCCGTCGAACCTGATGCTCGACACCGCCGGCCGGCCGCGCATCGTCGACTTCGGCCTCGCCAAGAACGCGCTCGGTCCGCTGCGCACCGCCCCCGGGCAACTGCTCGGCACGCCCGCCTACATGAGTCCGGAGCTGGTGGCGCGGCGCGAGTGCCCGCCGACCGCGGCGGACCTGTGGGCGGTCGGCGTGATCCTGTTCCAGATGCTGACCGGGCGGCTGCCCTACGACGGCCGCGACACCGACGAACTGCTGCGCCAGCTGCTGCGGCCGAAGGCCTGCGATCCGCGCGCGCAGCTGCCCGACGTGCCAGCACCACTGGCGGCGATCTGCGCCAAGGCGCTGTCGCCGGCGCTCGAGGACCGCTACCCGTCGGCGGCGGCGTTCGCGGCGGACCTGCGGCGCTTCCTCGCCGGCGAGCCGGTCGAGGCCGGGCAGCGCACGCTGGTGACGTCGCTGTGGCGCGTGGTGCGGCGGCACCGGCGCGCGCTGGCGGCAGTGCTGCTGCTGGCGGTCGGGGTGTCGGCCGCGATGCGTTGGGCCCAGGAACGTGCCGAAGTGGACGCTGCGGTTAGGAGGATCGAACACCTGGCGGCGCTCGACATCGCCAAGGAACCGGCGGCGGTGATGGCCAGCGCGCTGGTGGTCGCCGACGAACTGCTGCGCGGCAACCTGCTCGACGGCGATGCGCGACGACGTGGCGAAGAGCTGGTCGCGCGCCTCCGCCAGCATGCGCAACGACTGCACGGAAACGGTGTGCGCGACGTGGTCGCCGGCGCCGGCACGCCGGCGGGCACACCCTTCGCCGAGCACAAGCCGCCGGTGCCGGCGCTGCAGTCGCAAGGACTGCGCGAGTTGGTCGAGGCGACCGTGCTCGATCCGCAGCTGCCTGCGCCGATCACGGTGCTGAACGAGGTGCAGCCCCAGCTGCAGATCGCGGCGCCGGTCGGCACGGCCTCGGCGCCGGTGCGCATCGACGCGCTCGATCCGGTCACCGGCCAGCCGATCCTGACGGTCGCGACGACGACGGCGCCGTGCACGGTGCCGGTGCCGCAGGGCCACTACCGCATCGTCATCGGCGGTCCGGATGCGTTCGCAGAGTGCACGCGCACCGTGGTGGCGCCGGGGACGTACGTGGTGACGTCGACGCCGACCGCGACGTCGGCCGCCACGGTCGGCATGATCCCCATCCCGGCCGGGTCGGCGGTGATCGGCCAGGCGGACACTGGAGCCGTCGTCTACCAGCGGACGACCGTCCAACACGCGGCGTTCTTCATCGACCGCTGCGAAGTGACCTGCGGTGACTACTTCGTCTTCTGCCAGAAGACGGGGGCGCCGTATCCGCAGACGTGGAACGGCATCTACGACCCGGCTTGGGCGGACCTGCCGGTGTTCGGAGTTCGCCAGGCACACGCGAAGGCGTACGCCGAGTTCCGCGGCAAGCGTTTGCCGACATGGACCGAATGGCAGATCGCCGCGCGCGGGCGGGACGGGTCGCTTTTTCCTTGGGGCAACGAAGAGGAGCCGATCCACGACTCGGTATTGCTGCCCAACCTGGCACTCGATCCGTCGTTGGCTTGGTACCAGTCGGTGCGGCAGGTCGGCACCATCGCAAAGGACAAGAGTTGGTGCGACGCGATGGACATGCTCGGCAACGTCGACGAGTGGACCGACACGCCCTACTTGGCCCATCTCGACGGCGTGCCGTTCCCGGTCCTGCCGTGGCATGTGCGCGGCGGCCGCGACGTCTGGACGCCGCGGAGCAAGGCGTTCCTGGCACTCGACGGCGTGTCGCCCGGTCCCACCGAGCTCTACCAATCCGGCTTCCGCTGCGCCAAGAGCGCGGCACCGTGACCCCTCTGCCCCAGTCACTCCGTTCCCCACCATGACAAACGCTCACATTTGGCAATCCGTTGAGATCGGGTATCAGGCCAACTCCACCAACCCTGCGATCTGCAAGCCGGGAGCACCGAAGCCGGATGCGCTCGTCGCGCTCGAGAAGACCTTCCCAGCGCTCATCCGAAAGAACATGATCGGCGGCGGGACCATCCCGTGGGCTACGGCCAAGGAGGGGGACGACGACCTGTGGGTCCCTGGCGCGTTGACGAAGCTGCTCAACCAATTCCTCGCCCAAGCCGGTGTCAACGACCGGGTCGTGATCGACCCCGTGGCGGACTTCGCTCGGCTCTTGCTGCGGGAAGAGGAGTGCCTCGTCGGCACCATGTCTGCGGAGAGCAAACCGCCTGCGAAGGGAGTCGATACGCGCTGCATCCTGCGCGGGGAGAAGTGGTACAGCATCCGCACCTATCGGATCTGCCGAGCCGACGCGCCCAGCGACCCCTGGTTTCCTGCGCCCAAGCCCGGAGTTCCGGACATCTCCAGCTCCGTCGACTATCTGACTGCCACACTCACCTGGCTGTGCCAGAGCGTCGACCACTGAACCAGGCCAACCTCACTTCAGCGGCGGCTCGAAGTCCGGATGCCTGCACACCTGACGGTGCCGCAGGCAGTACCGCAGCGACCCGAGGGCGGCGAGCGTGGCCTTGACGCAGATCCACCAGCCCCACTTCACGCCCTTGATGTTGTCGAACAGGCCGATCGTGCCGACCGCGTCGGCGACCTCGCCGCCGTCGCCCTTCTTCTTGCCGCCGAGTCCCTTCTTCAGGAAGCGGAACGGGAACGCGACCACCTGGCTCCACGGCAAGTACTTGAACGCGTAGAGCCAGAAGTTGCGGACGTGGTAGTAGAGGCTGCGCTTGCCGTGGCGCATGCCGAACGGCGCTTTGTGGAAGACCTCGACGCTCGGCACCATCTTGACGCGATAGCCGAGGTTCAAGAGCCGCGTCGTCAGGTCGCGTTCGTTGCCGAAGATGAAGAAGCGGATGTCGTACCAGTTCGCCTTGCGGATCGCTTCGTTGCGCGCCATCGAGCCGCAGCCGCGGAAGGTCGGCAGGTAGCGCTCGGCGTTGATCTTCGGCGAGTTCTTGTACCAGTCGGGCATCTCCGGCTCGATCACCTTCGGCGACAGGATCGCCGTGGTCTCTGGTTCGGTCGCGAACTTCGCCAGCATGTGCTCGACGAACGTCGGCGGCAGCACGACGTCGTCGTCGAGGATGCCGACATACTCGCCGTGCGCACTGGCGAAGCCGACGTTGAACGTCTCGCAGGCGCCGTACTGGCTGTGCGGCATGCGGATCAACTGCACCCACGGGAACTCCGCCAGCACCATCTCCGGCGTGCCGTCGTGGCTACAGTTGTCGACGACGATCACCTGGTCGGCCGGCACCGTCTGGGCGGCGATCGCGCGCAGGTTGTCGCGCAGGTCGTCCTTCCGGTTCCACACCGAGATGACGAGGCTGACGGTCGGCTTCTTGGCGGGTGCAGCGCTCACGGAGCGTCTCCCGGCAGGGCTTCGCGCTGCACCAGGCGGAAGAAGCGGTCCTGCGCCGCGTGCACGGCGGCGAGTTCGTGCGGCTGCAGGTCGAGGAACATCTCGCCGTAGAGCACGCCGGGCAGCTCGACGTTGACCGTGGCGACGCGCTTTCGGTGTTCGCTCATGCCGGGCAGGTCGATGTAGGCGTTCTGGCTGCTGTAGGCCTTCAGCGCGTGGTAGCAGCGGGCATAGGTGTCGCTGACGTTGAACAGCGTGCCGCCGGGCGGGTCGAAGTTGACGCCGTAGAGCAGGCAGCGGCAGGCCTTGGGCAGCGACGTGGCGGCGGCCGCGGTCGCGGCGGCGACGGCGCGATGGTCGCGGTGCGCCCCGCCGGCGTGGAACGAGTAGAGCGTGCGCGGCTGCACTTCCTGCATCACCGCGGCGATGCGCGCCGTCAGCTCCGGCAGGTGCTCCGGCAGGTCGCCGTCGGGCAGGTCCCAGTGGCGCGGCGCGCCGAGCCCGAGCCGCAAAAGCGCCTCGGCGCCCTCGCGGCGGCGCACGGCGCGGATGTCGTGCTCGCGCTGGCCGGGGTCGCCCTTGGCGCCGTCGGTCGCGTGCACGACGGTCACCGCGT
>CANGSN010000265.1 GCA_947455805.1 Planctomycetota bacterium | reverse complement strand
TTGCCACCGCGGCGCCCCGCCGACTTCTCGGCGTCCAGCTTCTCGGCGCCAGCCTTCTTGTCGTCGGCATCGCGCTCGGCGCCATCCTGCTCGCCATCGTCGACCGCAGCCTTGCGGCGGCGGCGGCGTCCGGTGCCGACCTCGATCTCGTCGTCGTCGCCGGCGGCGATCCGAGAACCGCCGACACCGGCCACGGCCGCCGCCGGTTCGCGGCGCAGCAGGCGACGCCAGCCGGCGTCGAGCAGCACGAGCACGCGCGCCAGCAGTTCGGAGAACATCCACTCGGTGGCGATCAGCAGCGCCAGCAGCGCGCCGAAACCGACCAGCAGCAGACGGCCGGTGCCGCCGAACGCGGCGTCGAGCTTCGGCGAGACGATCTTGCCGAAGTTGCCGCCAGCGCCGAACGGCGCCGACTCGCCGCCGGAGGCCTGGCCGTCGCTGCCGGCGAACAGCACCGCCAGCAGGGCCGCGAACACCACGGTGGCGAGCACCTTGATCGTCAGCCGCGCGCAGCCGCGGCCGAGGAACAGCCACACCGAGCCGAGCAGCAGCAACACGAACGGCACCCAGCCGGCGAGGCCGAGCGTCAGCGTGAAGCCGAGCGCCAGGTAGTAGCCGACGGCGCCGCCGAGGTTCGACATGCCGGCGGTCGGGATCGCAGCCCCCGGATCGGCGAGGCGGAACGTGGCGAGGCTCAGCATCGCGTAGAGCGCGAGGCCGCACAGGCCCAGCGCCGCCACTTCGCGCGCGCGCGGCGACAGTCCCGGTCCGGGCACGTCGTCGACGGGCACGAACCGGTGCGCACGCTTCTTCGGTGCCGACTCCGCCGCCTTGCCTTCGCTCTTGCTCACGTGCTGGTCCTCGTTCGCCACAGGTGCTCTGCCGCCGCGACGATCCGCGCCGCGGCAGCGTTCTTGTCGAGGCGCGGCAACGCCTCGTCCCGACCGTCCGCATGGCACAACACGAACTCGGCCTCGGCGCTGCCGATCGTGTCGTGCAGGTTCACGACCACCAGGTCCAGCTGCTTCCGCCGCAGCTTGTCGCGGCCGCGCGCGATCGCCGCCGCCATGCCGGAGGTCAGCGACTCGAGGGCGAAGCCGACGACGACGCGGCGGCCTCGCACCGCGGCGAGGCCCGCGACGATGTCAGGGTTCGGTATCAGTCGCAGCGTGGTCTCGCCGGCCTGCCGCGCCGGCTTGCCACGCGCGCGCTCGGCGGGTCGCCAGTCGGCGACCGCGGCGGCGGCGATGCAGACGTCGGCATGCGCGAACGCTTCGTTCGCCGCGGCCTGCATCTCCAGCGCCGACACCACCGGCACGACGCGCACGTTCGGCGGCGGCGTCACCTCGACTGGACCGAGCACCAGCGTGACCAGATGGCCCGCGGCGGCCGCGGCCGCGGCCAGTGCGCACCCCATGCGCCCCGAGCTGCCGTTGCTCAGGAACCGCACGTCGTCGAGGTACTCGCGGGTCGGCCCCGCCGTGATCAAGATGGACACCATGCCCCCGCCGTGCAGCAGCCGAAGCGGCCGCCACCGCCAGCCGTCCTATCGTAGTAACAGACGCGCTGCGGGGGAGAAAAAACATCGGTGCGCCCCTAACTACGAAGCCCAGCAGCGCACGGAACGCTGCGCGATGTCCGTCGTCATGCGCCGCCCCGCCTTCGCACTGCCCCTGCTCCTGTCGTTCGTCTCCTGCTACTCGCCCGAGGCCAACAAGGAAGCTGCCGACCACGATGTCTACCGCATCCTCGACGGCACCTCGGCGCAGCTGACCGGCGCGCGCCGCCACATGCAGGTCGAGCGCGCGGTCGACACGCTGCGCATGCGGCTGCTGCGCGACCACGAGCCGGTGCCGCTGTCGCTGGCGCAGGCGCTCGACGTGGCCGCCGAGAACAGCCGCGACTTCCAGCGCCAGAAGGAGACGCTCTACCTGGCGGCGCTGAACCTGACGCGCAGCATCAACGACTTCTCGCTGCGGTTCGGCGGCGGTGGCACCGGCAGCGTGTCGGGCACCGACGACGACAGCGCCACCGCCCGCGTCGGCGACGACCTGTCGGCGCAGGCGAACAGCGTCGCCGGCACGCGCATCGTCGCCAACTTCGTGCAGACGTTCCTGCGCTCGGTGCTGAACGGCGGCGGCTTCGACGGCAGCTCCATCCTCGACCTGACGATCACCCAGCCGCTGCTGCGCGGTTCCGGCCGCCGCATCGCGCGCGAACCGTTGACCCAGGCCGAGCGCAACGTCGTCTACGCGATGCGCGACTACGAACGCTTCCGCGCGCAGTTCGCCATCGACGTCGTCAGCGACTACTGGACGGTCGTGCAGCAGATGCGCGACCTGTCCAACGTCGAGGCGAACTACCAGCGCCTCGCCTACCTGCGCGGCCAGATCGAGGAGCTTTTCAACGCCGGGCGCCGCACCATCACCGACCTCGGCCGCGCCAAGCAGGACGAGTACTCGGCCGACGCGCAGCGCGTCACCCTGCGCAACCGGCTGCAGACGACGCTCGACCAGTTCAAGCTGTCGCTCGGCCTGCCGATCACCGCGCAGATCGAACTCGACCCGACCGAGCTGGACCGGCTGGCGGCGCGCGGCGTGCAGCCGGTGCAGATCGCCGAGGCCGACGCGATCGCGCTGTCGCTGCAGCGTCGCTACGACTACCGCACGATCGTCGACGAGGTCGAGGACGCCGGCCGCCGCGCGCTGATCGCCGAGGACGCGCTGCGCATGCAGCTCGACTTCACCGGCGCCATCTCGGTGCCGGCCGAGAACGGCAAGGGCCTCGACCTCGACTGGTCGAAGATCAACTGGTCGGCCGGCGTCGACCTCGACCTGCTGCTGAACCGCGTCCCGCTGCGCAACGCCTACCGCAGCGCGCTGATCACGTTCGACCAGGCGATCCGCGCCCGCGAACAGAACCAGGACCAGCTGACCGCCAACGTGCGCAGGGCGCTGCGCGACATCCAGGCGGCGCTGGTCACCTACGAGATCCAGCAGCAGGCCGTGGTGCTCGGCGAGGAGCGCTTCGAGGCGACCACCGACCTCTACGACGCCGGCCGCGTGCAGGCGCTGGAGAAGCTCGACGCGCAGCGCTCGCTGCTGAACGCGCAGCTGAGCCGCAACTCGGCGATCGTCGACTACGCGATCGCCCGTCTCGCCCTGATGAACAACCTCGAAGCGATCACGCTCGAACCCCACGGGCTGCGTTTCGACCTCGACCTGCCGATGCCGCAAGCGAAGCAGCCACAACACAAGACTGCGGAATGACGATGACGATGCCCCGCCGAAGACTCTCCCTGACGAGCCTTGCCGCGCTGCTCGCCGCCTGTTCGGGCGGCAGCAACACGGCGCCGACCGGCGACGCCAAGCTGTTCACGGTGAAGCGCGACGATCTGCCGATCACCGTGCGCGAGAATGCCGAGCTGCAGGCCCTGCGCGAGACGATCGTGCGCTCCGAGGTCGAGGGCCAGGCGACGATCATCTACATCGTGCCCGAGGGCACGCTGGTGAAGCAGGGCGAGAAGCTGGTCGAGCTCGACGTCAGCGAACTGGTCGAGAAGCGCGCCAACCAGGCGATCTCGGTGGCCAAGGCGGAAGCCGCGCTGACGCAGGCGAGGAAGGAGAAGGAGATCCTGCAGAAGGAGCTGTCGACCAAGCTGAACACCGCGTTGTCGAACCTGCGCATCGCCGACATGGAGCTGGAGAAGCTGCTCGGTCGCCGTTCCGGCGGCCGCAGCGAAGGCAAGAACCGCGACATGATCGAGCGCATGCGCGCGCTGGTGAACCCGTCCGAGACGCAGCCGGCGACGACCGGCGCCGCACCGCAGCCGAACGACCCCGAGATGATGGAGACGCTCGTCACCTCGGTCGACCCGAAGGCCTACGGCGGCCTCGTCGACAAGGTCTACGAGCTGCTGATGGTCGACCTGAACGCGCCCAACACCAACCAGGCGCCGAGCCCCGAGGTCGTGGCCACGCTGCGCCGCGAGGCGGAGGAGCGCGACATGGGCGACATGGCGAACAAGATCCTGCAGCAGGCCGACGCCATCAAGCTGGCGATGGCCGACCTGAAGGTGAAGGAGGACACGTTCGGCCACAGCTGGCGGCTCGCCAAGCGCCAGTTCATCACCCGCAGCGAACTGGAGAAGGACCGCCTGAACTACCAGTCGCAGATGTCGAAGGTGTCGCTGGCGTGGAACGACCTCGACCTGCTGGTCAACTACACGCTGGCCCGCGAGCGCATCAAGCTGACCCAGGACCGCGACAACGCGTCGCTCGAACTCGAGCGCGTCAAGGGCAGCAACGAGGCGGCGGTGATCAAGGCCGACAGCGACCTGCAGAGCCGCGCGGCCGAGTTCAACCTGGCGAAGGAGCGCCTCGACAATCTGGAACGCCAGATCAAGAGTGCGGTGATCCTGGCGCCGACGCCGGGCACCGTCGTCTACGCCCGCATCGACCGCAACCGCGGCGGTGGCGAGGCCGTGCGCGAGGGCGTGCAGGTGCGCGAACGGCAGGAGCTGATCATCCTGCCCGACACCACCAAGATGCGCTGCGTCATCAAGGTGCAGGAGGCGCAGGTCGACAAGGTGCTGCGCGGGCAGCCGGCGACGGTCAACATCGAGGCCTTCCAGGGCGAGACGTTCCAGGGCCGCGTCACCAGCGTGGCGCCGGTCGCCGACAGCAACAGCGGCTGGATGACCAGCGACCGCAAGGTCTACACGACGGTCGTCGAGCTCGACAGCGACAACCCCGACGGCCGGCTGCGTTCGCGCATGGCGGCGAACGTCACCATCATGGTCGACACGGTGAAGAACACGCTGCCGGTGCCGCTGCAGGCGGTCGAGCGCGATCGCGCCGTCAACTACGTCTGCAAGCAGGGCTCGAGCGGGCCCGAAGCCGTACGCATCAAGGTCGGTCGCCAGAACTGCGAGCGCGTCGAAGTGCTCGAGGGTCTGGCGGAAGGCGACGTGATCTACCTGAAGCCACCGGCCGGCTTCACGCCGCCGAAGTTCGAGCAACCGGTGGTCGCGACGCCGCCGCCGGTGCCGAACGCGCCGGCCGCAGGCGCCGGCCAACCCGGAGCCGGGGCTCCGGCTGCCG
>CANGSN010000264.1 GCA_947455805.1 Planctomycetota bacterium | reverse complement strand
GTCGCCACCTCGGCGACTTCGGTGCGCCGGCGCCGGCGACCGGCGATGCCGCGCGCGATCGCCAGGGTGTGCTCGATCGCCCGCACGCGGTGGCGCTGCGCGGCGACCTGCTCTACGTGGCCTGCGGCGACCAGCCGCGTCGGCGCGCCATCCAGCGGTTCTCGCGGCAAGGAACCGTGCTGCGGCCGTTGGCGTGCCACGGCGACGCCGATGCGAAGTTCGGCGCGCCGCGCGGCCTGTGGGCCGACGAGCACGGGCTGCTGGTCGCCGACACGCTGCGCGGCACCATCCAGCGCTTCCGCGGCTGTGGCACCTATGTCGGCCAGTATGCGTGCGCCGAGCCCGGCTCCCTGTCGCGGCCACAGGCGGTGATGCGGTTGCCGGACGGCCGCGTGCTGTTCACCGACATCGGCGACGCCAGCGGTGTGCGCCTGCTCGACGCCGCCGGCCACCTCTCGCCGGTGCCCGCGGAGCTCACGACGAACGCGCGCGACGTCGTCGGCTTCGCGCAGGACGCGCGCGGCTTCGTCTACGTGCTCGATCGCCACGGCGAACGCGTCGTGCGCTACCGTGGCGACCTGCAGTGCGACCGTGTGCTGTTCGACCTCGAGGAACTGCAGGACGATCCACCGCCGACGTGAAGAGGCGTGGGGAAAAGCCCGCGCCGCCTTCCGGCGTGCCGTCGCGCGACGCGGAAGACCGGTCTTCTGTGCAATGAGGGCAACCGCGAACACAGGTGACAAGCGGCTTGCAGGGCGAATGTGAAAAACTATGCGCCGCAAGCTTGCGCACTCGGGGCTGCTCGCTAAGAACAGCGTCATTGCTCCTGGCTTCCGGCGTCGCCGGTCAGCCCTTTGCACTCGCTTGTGGAAATCCATCCACAGGCACGCTGCGGCCCACTTCGTCTCCCGAGGTGCTCGCAGTGAAACCTGCAAACGGTGGTGACGCCTGCAGTTTGGAGCTTCGCTCGTCTCCGTGTGGCGGAGCGAGGGGCGGTAACGAGGCGCGGCCGCGTGTGTCGGTCGCCATCGCCACCCCAAGCTCCGGTGGCTTGGCTTCCCCTTGGGTGGGAGGGCTCCTTGGATCGCATCCGTATCCGGGGTGGCCGCGGTCTTCGCGGCACCGTTCGTGTTTCCGGCAGCAAGAATGGCGCACTGCCGATCCTGGCGGCGTCGTTGCTCGTCGATGGTCCGATCTTGCTGCGCAACATGCCGCGGCTGACGGACGTCGAGAACCTGCTGCGCATCCTCGGCAAGCTCGGCGTCGTGCATGTGTGGCACAGCGACGGCTCGCTCGAACTCGAGGCCAAGGACAAGACGGTCTACACCGCCCCGTACGACCTGGTCCGCACCATGCGCGCCAGCTTCGTCGTGCTCGGCCCGCTGTGGGCGCGCCGCGGCGTCGCGCGCGTAAGCTACCCCGGTGGCTGCGTGTTCGGGCACCGGCCTGTCGACCTGCACCTGAAGGGCCTGCGCGACATCGGCGGCACCATCGAGCACATCGACGGCTACGTGACGCTTTCCGGTCGTCCGACCGGCGGCGCCGTGTTCCTCGGCGGCAACATGGGCTCGACGGTGCTCGGCACCGCCAACGTGGTGATGGCGGCGACGCTCGGCAAGGGCACGACCTACCTCGAATCGGCGGCGATGGAGCCGGAGATCGAGGACCTGTGCCACTTCCTGAACGCGTGCGGCGCGCGCATCAGCGGCATCGGCAGCCACCTGCTCGTCATCGAAGGCGTCGACACGCTGCACGGCTGCGAGTGGCGCATGATCCCGGATCGCATCGAGGCCGGCACCTTCCTGTGCGGTGCGATCATGATGAACAGCGACGTCGTGGTGCAGGACTGCAACCCGATGCACTTGCTGGCCGTCGTCGATCGTCTGCGCGCCGCCGGGGCGCAGCTCGAACTCGGCCGCGACTTCATCCGCAACGTGCCGACGGCGTCGGCTCGCCTGCGCGCCTGCGACATGACGACGATGGCCTACCCGGGGTTTCCCACCGACCTGCAGGCGCAGTTCATGGCGCTGATGGCCTGCGCCGACGGCGTCTCGGTGATCACCGAGAAGATCTACCCCGAACGCTTCATCCACGCGGCCGAGTTGCAGCGCCTCGGTGCACGGATCCGCCGCGAAGGTCCGAGTGCGATCATCGAGGGCACGCAGGAACTGCGCGGGGCGCCGGTCATGGCCAGCGATCTGCGCGCTTCGGCCAGCCTCGTGCTCGCCGGCCTGGTCGCACGCGGCGCCACCGACGTGCGCCGCGTCTACCACATCGATCGCGGTTACGAGCGCATCGAAGAGAAGCTGCAGTGCATCGGCGCCGACATCGAGCGCATCAGCGAAGGCTGAGCCCGCCGCGGTAGCGCGTCGCCGCCATCGCTGGCGGCCTCAGCGGCGCCCGCCGCCTTCCTCGACGAGGCGCGCCCGTTCGCGGGCATCGTCCGACGTCAGGTCGCACAGGATGCCGTGGGCGCTGCAGCAGGCGATGTCGCCCAGGTCGAGCAGCACCTCGTCGTCGGACTCCAGGTGCACCAGCTCCGGGTCGTCGACGACGGCGACCACCGGACGCAGTGGATCCGTGCCCTGGCTGCGGACGACCGCGAGGCGGCCGTCGAGCAGTTCCACCAGCTGACCGACCGGGTAGACGCCGTTGCTGGCGATGAATCGGCGCATCAGGGCGCGGTCGAGGCGGCTGCCCATCGCCAGCATCACGCGGTAGGCGCGCACCGGCGTCATCGCGCGCTTGTAGGGGCGCGCCGCGGTCAGGGCCTCGTAGATGTCGCAGATCTTGATGATGTTCGTCACCAGCGACACTTCGTGGCGGTGCGCGGTGTGCGGATAGCCGGTGCCGTCCGGGCCGCGGTGGTGGCCGAACGCCGCCGCCACCGACAGCGGGTCGGCGTCCCGGTGGTCGAGCAGGATCTCGGCGCCGAGCTCGGCGTGGCGGTTGACGAGGCGGCGCTCCTCCTGGTCCAGCGGCCTCGTCGCGTGCAGCAGCTCGAACGGCACCTGCGACTTGCCGACGTCGTGCAGCAGGCCGGCGGTGCCGATGCGCACCAGCAGGTCGTGGTCGTCGGTCATCGTCCGTGCGAACTGCATCGCCAGCAGCGCCACGCGCAGCGAGTGGCCGAACGTGAACGAGTCGTACTGCTCCTGGCGCAGCATGCCGAGCGTGGTCTGGTCGCCGTCCTCGAGCTTCTGCAGCATGCGCTCCGCCTGCGCCTGCACCGGGGCGAAGTCGATGCGGCCGCCGCGGCAGACCGAGACGGTGACGTTCTGCAGCAGGTCGATCAGCGTCTGGTAGAAACGCACGCCGATGCGTAGTTCGACGTCGATCGGCGGCGGAGTCGGGGCCGCCTCGGAGCCGCCGCACAGGCCCTCGGCGACCGCGTTCCCGTCGCGATACGGCGGCAGCACCCGGACGTGGGTCACGCCTTGCGCCGTCAGCTTGCCGTTCAACGCCGGCAACTCGTTGGCGGTTTCGCCGCGCGTGGTCAGCGCGCGCAGCAGCTGTTCGAGTTCTTCGCGGGGCACCGGCGAACGGAACTCGATGCCGCCCGCCGCCCAGGCGGTCAGGATCTCGAGCAAGCGCGGCGCGCCGATGCTGGCGCCAACCAGCGGGCGCCCCTGGCAGAACACGACCCGATCGGCGACGCCGACGACGACGTTCGTCGCCCCGCCGTCGCTGGCGAAGCGCGCCAGCGACTGGTGCAGCTCTGCCAGCGCGTTCTGCACGCGCGAGTGGCCGATCTCGTAGATGCGGACGCCCACGAGACAGCCGACCAGCCGGTCGACCAGGATCGAGGCCTCGGTGACGGCATCGAATGCCGGGGTGGGCTCCGTCGTCATGGTGTCTCCTTCAGGGTTGCCAGGGCTTCGTTCGCGCGGCGACGGATGGCGCGCGACGTGCGGTCCCAGCGCGTCCATCGGCCGCGCGAACGCAGCTGCTGCAGCAGGGCGCGAGTCTCCGGCAGCGGCGAGTGCACGAGGCGCGGGATCGCCGCCAGCAGGCCCTGGTGGTCGTGGTTGGCGAGACAATGCTGCGCGGTGGCCAGCAGCAGCTCGGCACACTCGCCGGCCAGCAACGGGGTGCCGCGCTGCTTCGTCCAGGCTGCGAACAGTCGCGCGAGGAAGGTCGGCGGGAGCGCGGCGGCGTCGGCGACGCTGCCCAGCACCGCACGCACGGCCGGTGCGAGCTCGAGGCTGCGTGCGAACTGCAGCAGCCGTTGCTGGCTGGCCGCGTTCGCCTGCCGACCCATCGCCGGCAGCAGTTCGCGCACCTCGGGCGTGTTCAGTTCGAGCAGCGTCGCCACGACCCGTTCCTCGCGGAGGCAGCCGCAACGTTCGGCAGCGGCGACGCCGCCGAGTTGCAGGATGGGGCCGACGAGGGCCAGCCCCTGGCGCAGGGTCGTGCGGCCGGCTTCGTCGCCGCCGAGGGCGCGCACGCAGCCACCCAAGGAATCGGGGAACGTCGCCGCGAAGAAGGCGGCGTCGAGGTGCGGGCGCAGTGGCTGCAGGGCTGCCGCGTCGGCGTCCAGCATCGCCTGCAGCACGGCGCGCCGTTCGGCTTCGCGGCCCTTGCAGCCGTTGCCGCCGGCGACGTAGGGCTCCCATTCGGCGCGCAGGGTCTCGCCGTGGCGGGACAGCAGTCGCGCAAGGCGGTGGCGCGCGCCGGCGCTGCGACCGGGGCGACGATCGTGCGCGACCAGATGCAGGCAGATGCCGAACTGTTCGCGCGCGGTGGCGAAGTCCTGCTCGGCACCGATCGACGGCGGGAAGCTGCGCTCGTCGTCGGGCAGCTCCGCGAACTCGCCGAGCAGCAGGTCGACGTCGGCGGTGATGGCCTCGTCCTCGGGCCGGCCCGACGGCAGCTCGTCGCCGTGGTTCGCCGGCGTCGCCGAGGTGCCGAACACCGTGCGGGCGAGGGTCAGCGCCTGCCGCATCAGGTCGCTGCCGCGCACGCGTGCGCCGCGGCGCACGACTTCGCCGAGATCGCGTTCGACGCGGGCGAGGATGGTGCGCACGGTGGTGGCGATCGCGTCCACGTCGTGGCCGACGTCGGCCGGGAGCAGCTGGCCCAGTCGTTCGAGCAGCGGCAGCGTCGTGGTGCGGGCCTCGCCGT
>CANGSN010000263.1 GCA_947455805.1 Planctomycetota bacterium | reverse complement strand
GTGCTGTCGCAGGCGGCGACCAGCTCGCTCGCCAGGCAGCCGAGCGCCACCGCGGCGTTGGCGAGGCGCGCGCCGTCGCAGTGCACCAGCATGCCGTGCTGCCGCGCGACCGCGGCCAAGGTGCTGATGCGCGTGGCGTCGGCGACACGACCACCGGCCATGTTGTGCGTGTTCTCGACCAGCAGCAACCGGCTCCGGCAGAAGTGCGGGTCGTCGCGCCGCACCGCGCCCGCGACCTGGGCCGGAGTCGGGAAGCCGTCGGACGCGACCAGCGTGCGCACCTGCGTCTGCGACCAGCGGGCGATGCCGCCGGCCTCGTAGTAGTAGGCGTGGCAGCGTTCTTCGCAGACCAGCTCGTCGCCGCTCTTGCAGTGCACGTGGATCGCGACCTGGTTGGCCATCGTGCCCGACGGCAGGTAGAGCGCGGCGTCCTTGCCGAGGTAGTGCGCCCCCTCCGCCTCCAGCGCCGTCACCGTCGGGTCTTCGCCCCAGACGTCGTCGCCGACTTCGGCCGCCGCCATCGCCTGGCGCATCGCCTCTGTCGGCACGGTCATGGTGTCGCTGCGGAAGTCGGCGAACGCGGGCATGGCGGGATGGAGGATGCCCGGCACCGGGGCGAATGCAAGCGACGTGGCGGCACCGCCGCGTTCGTTGCAACCGCGGCGTCGGCCGGGGAACGTGCTCCGCTTGCAGCTCGACCGACAACTGCGCCGCCTGATGGCCTACGCGCTGGCGACGTATCCGTTCGCCTGCGTGCCGTTCCTGTTCCTGTTCTTCCGGCAGCACGGCATGGACGAGGCGCAGTACGGCGAGATCGTCGGCGCCTACTACGTGGCGATGTTCGTCGCCGAGCTGCCGACCGGCGTGCTCGCCGACGTGTTCGGCAGGAAGCGCATGCTGGTGCTCGGGCCGCTTCTGCTGGCGGTCGGCTTCGGCACGCTGCTGCTGTGGCCCACCTACGCCGGCTTCCTGCTCGGCGAGGTGCTGCTCGGCCTCGGCCACGCCGTGCTGTCGGGGCCGCCGGCGGCGATGCTCTACGAAGCGCTGCGCGACCACGGCCAGGAGCACCGCTTCCTGCAGCTCGAGGCGCGGCTCAGCGCCCTGCGCCTCGTCGGCACCGGCTCGTCGTTCCTGCTCGGCGGGGCGCTGGTGCGCTGGCTCGGTCCCGAGCAGGGCTATGCGGCGGCGATCGTCGCCACCTGCTGCGGCAACGTCGCCGCCGCGCTGATCGCGCTGCTGCTGCCGAACGGGCCGGTGCGGCCGCAGCTGCGCGTGCAGGCGTTCGTGCGGCAGGTCGGCGACGAACTGCGGCGGCCGGCGGTGCTGTGGCTGCTCGCCTACTGGCTCGTGCTGTTCGCGCTGCTGCGCTTTCCGTTCCACGACTACCAGCCGTACCTGCGCGAGGCCGGCCAGCTGGTGCCGCTGCTGCACGACCCGCTGTTCGTCGGCGTGCTGTTCGCGGCGATGAACCTGGCGGCGGCGCCATGCAGCGCGATCGTGCCGAGGCTGGTGCATCGGCACGGTCGGCGGTTCCTGTTCTGGGCGATGCCGCTGTCGCTGTGCTTGTCGATGGGCGTGCTCGCCTACGAACGCCACCGCGCCGGCACCGGCGACGGTGCTCCGTGGCTGGTGTGGTGCGGCATCGCGATGTTCTTCGTGCAGCAGGTGCCGTTCGGCATGCACTGGTCCCTGCTGCAGGAGTTCGTCAACCACCGGATCGGCTCGGCGACCCGCACGACGGTGCTGTCGGCGCTGTCGCTGGCGGCGCGCGCGACCTACGCCGGCATCAACGTGCTGCTGTTCTCGCTGCAGCACCGGCACGGCCTCGCCTACGCGTTCGCGATGGCGGCCACCTGCGGCGGCGCACTGGCGTTCGCCGTGCTTTGGCTGCGCCCGAAGGGCCTGCTGCGCGGCAGCGGACCGGTCGGCTGAGGTCCGGCGGGCCGCCGGCGAAGGATCCGGCTCAGCGGCTCAGAGGCTGGGAGAGAATCCTCTCGAAGCCTCTGCGCGGCTGCGAATGCAGCCGCCAAACATGATTCTGAGAGCCCGTAGCATGATTTTCTCTCGGGCTCTCAGCGGCCGAGGTCGACGAACACGCCGCCGTTCTGCTCGGCCAGCACCTGCAGGAACTCCTTCTGGAACTCGCCGATCGCGATGGCGTGGAAGACGATGCGGTAGACCTCGTTGTACTTCCGCACTTCCTTCAGGATCTCGTTGGTGTCGATCAGCTTGCCGACCGACGGGCGGCCGTCGCTGAGGAAGTAGACGGTGTCGAGCGGGCTCTTGATCGCATTCTTGTCGAAGCCGGTGACCACGGCCTTCGGCGGCTTCTCCGGATCGATGCCGAACGCGTAGAGCAGCGCTCCGAGCGTGTTGGTCTTGCCCGCCTGCAGGTTGGCAGAGCCCCCGAGGCCGGCCATGGCGAGGTCCTGCGCTTCACTGCCGCCGAGCGGCTTCAGCGACTTCACCCACGCCTTCGCCGCCTCGCGGTTGACGACGTTGGCCGGCACCAGCCGCTTCTTCCACGGATCGATGTCGGTCGCGAACGCGACGATGTCGAAGTTGGTGTCCGCCGTCAGCGCGTCGAGCGTGTTCAGCAGCTCGGTCTGCACGATGGTGAAGCGCTTCAGGTCGCGGTAGCCCTGGAACTTCTCCTTCTCGACGCAGAGGTCCTCCATCGAGCCGGACACGTCGATGATGAACAGCACGTTGGTCGACGTCGTCGGGATGCCGGCGAACGCGTTGGTCTTCTTGTCGGCGTGCTTGCCGTAGAGCGCGTCGTACTTCTTGCGGTTCTCGGCCTTCTTGGCGAGCTCCTCGTCGGTCGGGATGCGCCAGCCGGTGATCTCCTTGCACTGGTTCCACCAGGTCTGCCAGCGCTCGACGTCGAGGCCGTTGTCGGCGGCGGTGATCTTGAACAGCGAGTCGGCGATCTCGACCTGCAGACGGCCGTTCTCGCGCAGCTTGTCGATCAACGGCTGGATCGCGTCCTGCACGCGCAAGGCGCCGACGGCAGCGACCGCCGCGGTCTGCACCTGCCACTCCGGATCCTTCAACAGCTTCACCGCCGGTGCGGCGTGGTCCTTGAGCTTCAGCGCGGTGATGGTGTCGAGCGCGGCCATGCGCACCTGCGGCTCCTTGTCGCCGAGCAGGTTGCCGAACAAGGCGACGCTGCCGCCGGTGCCGATCGCCTGGAAGGCGCGCACCGCCTCGAACTTGACCACCGCCGTCGCCTTCGGGTCGGCGGCTGCGGCCTCGATCGCCGGCACCGCGGCCTTCACCTTCGAACGGCCGAACACCTTGACCAGGATCGCGACCTGTTCCTGTTCCTTCACCTTCGGCAGTTCGTCGATCCACACCTGGAACGTCGCCGGCTCGCGGTAGGTCTCGAGCACGGTCAGCGCCGCCTGCTGCACGGCGCCGGACGGGTGCTTCAACAGGCGCAGCAACTCCTCGGCGGCGGGGCGACACTCGTTGCCCTTCAAGGTCATCACCGCCTCGACCTGCAGCGGCTCGTCCTTGAACTTCTTCCACTGCTTCTGGAACTCGCGCACCGCGTCGAGCTTCGCCGGATCGTCTTGACCCAGCGCCGGCTCGAACAGACAGAGCACCGCCAACAACGACAGAAGGAGGGTTCGCAGCATCGTGGGGATCGGAGGGGCCGGACGACCGACAGCCTATCCGTTCCGACTGCCGCCGGCATGCCCGCTGCCGCGCCCGCTGCCGCCATGCCCGCCGCCGCCTGGTGCCGACGGGCCATGCGCCGCGTCGCCGGCATGCCGCCACCACGCCAGCTGGGTGTCGCGCGCAAGGTGCTTGCCGAGCACCTCGAGGTCGATGCGCGCATCGCGGGCCTCGCCGAGGCTCACGGCACCACCGGGATGGCGCGGCTTCAGCACGAACGCGAGGTGATGCTGGTACTCGACCTCGACGATCCAGTGCAGGCGCAGCGCACCGGCCGAAAGGCGCAGCGACTTCGCCAGGTTCTCGAGCTGGTGCAAGGCCTCGGGCGAGGTGGCGCCGAGTTCGACGAGCGGCAGCGTGCGCACGTCGACATCGCCGCCGGCACTCTTGCGCACGCACAGACCGGGCAGCACCTGCAGCGCGCGGACCAGCGGCCACACCGCGCGATCGACGCCCTGCAGGCGCGCTTCTTCGGCGTCGGCCAGGCTGGTCAGCGCACGCCGATCGCCGAAGCGGGCTTCGCAGAGTCCGCACTCGTGCACCGAGAGACCGTCGACGACACGCACCCGCATGTCGTGGTTGCCGCATTCGGGACAGGTATCCAAGACGCCCACGATAGCGGGCGGCGGCAGCGGTTCCTCCGTCGTGCGGCCCACGGCGATCAGCGCTGGCGGCCCGGCGGCGGCGTGGCCGGCTGCGTCTTCGGTGCCGGCTTCGCCTTCCGATCGGCGTCTGGAGCCGGCGGCGGCAGCTTCTCGGCGGACTTGCCGCCAGCCGCCGTCTTGCCGTCGCCGGCCTTGCCGGCCTGCGAAGCACCGGACTCCCCCTTCACGCGCTCGGGGATCAGCGCCGGACCAGCGCCCGTGCCCAGCTGACGCTCGGCGAGGTTCTTGACCCAATCGTCCTCTTCGCGCGTCACGTCCAGGCGAACGGTGGCCGCGCCTTCGCCCTGCAAGACCTCCCCGACGGCCGAGCGCGGCAGCATCACGCGGTTGCTGCGGAACTCGATCACGATGTGGTCGTCGGCGACGTGGCTCATGATGCCACCGACGAGGCGGTTGTTGTTGGTCAGGCGAACCGAGCCGGCGGTCGCCTTCTGCAGCGCCTCGTAGTCGGAGCTGCCGAGTTCGGTCAGGCGCGCCACCTCGACGGTCGGCAACGTGACCTCGCCCTCGCCGATGCGCAGCGTGATCGTCTGATCGCCGACGCACTTGATGCTGCCGATGAAGTAGTTGCCGTTGTGCAGCTGCGCGAACGCACGGCTGCCCGGCAGCACGCCGTCGACGATGCCGGCGGGGCGCTTGCCCTCGCTGACGTCGCCGACCATCAGGTCGTCGCCCACGCGCACGAGGCGAGTCGGCTTGGCGGCCCCGGCCGCGTCCCGATCGTCGCCCTTGGCGACCGGCCAGGCATCGGGCCCGACCTTCGGCGCGGCAACGGACGGC
>CANGSN010000262.1 GCA_947455805.1 Planctomycetota bacterium | reverse complement strand
CCGCCAGCGCGCGCGGCGACGGCAGGCCGAGGCGGTGCGCGATCGTCGGCGCCAGTTCGACGCCTTGCACGGCGACGCCGAGCCAGCCGCGCACGACGCGGCCGAACTGGCGCAGTTCGGCGAGCACCACCTGCGCGGTCGCCGACGGCACCGCGAAGCACAGGCCCTGCGCCATCGGCAGGATCGCGGTGGCGATGCCGACGACACAGCCGTGGGCGTCGAGCAGCGGACCGCCGGAGTTGCCGGGGTTCAGCGGCGCGTCGGTCTGGATCACGTCCTCGATCGATTGTCCGCCGGGGCCCGGCAGCGCGCGGCCGAGACCGCTCAGGATGCCCGCCGTCACCGTGTGCGACAGGCCGTGTGGGCAGCCGATGGCGAGCGCGAAGTCGCCGACGCGCAGCGCGTTCGAGTCGCCGAGCACCAGCGGCGTGGTGTCGAGGCCGGGCACGCGCAACAGCGCCAGGTCGGTCGCCGGATCACTGCCGAGCACTTCGGCGGCGAGCGTGCGCCCGTCGTGGCCGATCGCCTCGACGTTGGCAGCGCCATGGGCGACGTGGTGGTTGGTCAGCGCCAGGTCGCCATCGCCGACGACGAAGCCCGAACCGGTGCCGCTGCGGCCGCGGCCGTGCGTACGCAGGTGCAGGACGGCCGGGCGAACGCGCGCGACGATGGCGGCGATCTCGTCGGAGAACGAATGCAACAAGCTCATGCGGCACCGTCTGTAGGCCGCCGCTCGGCATCGCCAAGGGGGGGCGTCGTCACGCGCGCACGATGGAGTGCGCCCCGCGCCTCCCGTTCACTGCACGCCCGCCGGCTGCACCGGCGTCGCCGGCACCGCGGCGCCAGCAGCACCGGCGCCCGCCTTCGCCTTCTTCTTCGCTTCCTCCGCGAGGCGATTGTCGTGCAGCATCTGCACCAGCGACGCGATGTCGACGTCGGTCAGGTTCTTCTTCGCCGCCTTCAGCATCGTGCCGAAGTGCTCGACCTCTTCGGGCTGGTAGGGGAAGCCGGTGTTGCCCTTCGGGCCGGTGGAATGCGCCAGCAGCTTGCCATCGGCATCGAGCAAGGCGAACCACGGGATGCCGCCGCCCTTCTGCCCCGCGGCCTTCAGCTGCGCCTCGTAGATCTCCTTCGCGCCGGTCATGCGGTCGTTGTCGATCTTGACGTCGACGAAGTCCTTGCCGAGCAGCGCCGCCACCTCCGGCTTCGCCATCCAGTTCTCGAGGCGGTGGCACCAGCCGCACCAGTTGGCGCCCCACTGGATCAGCACGCGCTGGTTCTCCTTCTTCGCCTTCGCGAGTGCGGTGGCGATCTGCTGCCGCGCGTCGGCCTTCTCGTCGTAGACCTTCGCCTCCTGCTTCTTCGCCGCGGCCTTGGTGGCGGGGGCTTGCGCAGCGGGCGGCGTGGCGGGGGCGGGATCCTGCGCGAGCATGGTCGGCGCGAGCAGGGTGCAGAGAGCGAACGAACCAACGAGTCGGATCATGGCGTCACCTCGGGGAACGAGCGGGCGACGATAGCGACGGGCAAGGCCGTTGCTGCAGCGAGGTCGTCGCAGCTTTGCCGCACGCCGCGGCCCGGCTCCTGCGCCTCCCTGGCGTGCGCCGCGGCGAGGCGCCATCCTGCGCGCATGGAGCGTCGTTCGTCGTCCTTGCTCGCGGGAGCCATCTTCGCCCTCGCTGCCACCGGCCTCGCCCGCACGCAGGAGCCGCAGCCGATCGGCGAGCACGGCGCGCGCATCGTGCTCGCGAAGGGCTGGAAGCGCACCCGGTTCGACACGGACTCGGCGGCGGAGCAGCTGGTCGGCAGGAAGGCAAGGGGCCTGTTCGCGACGGCGGAGGTCCAGGTCTACCTGCACGAGCACCTCGGCCTGCTCGAGAACGAGGCCGACTACTGGCGTGCGTTCGATCGCTTCGAGGACATGCCGCGTGCGCCGAAGCTGACGATCGTCGACGAAGGCGGGCGTCTGCGCGTCAGCAAGCAGCAGGAGCACACGAGCAACAACTACCTCTGGGCGTGCCGCAGCGAGCTGCTGGTCGTCGACGGCTACGCGATGCACATCGAGTTCTGGGCGTCCCGGTCCGACGGCGACAAGGTGGCGGCGATGGCCGACGAACTGGTCGACAGCATCGCGCTGCCCGCCGACGAGAGCGATCTGCGCAAAGGCCTGCAGCCGGTGCGGCAATCGTTCGCATGCGGCGAGGTCGAGGTGTCGTTCGCGCTGCGGCCCTTCGTGCTGCGGCCGAAGGAGACGAAGGGCGCTCTCGCCACGTGGCAGATTGCCGACGAACGGCAGGGCGTGATGGCCTACGAGACCAACCGAACGATCGATGCCGAGCACGCGCTCGACGAGGACATCGCCGGGCTCGGCCGCCAGTTCGCAGGGGTCCGTGAGACCCGGCGCGCGCCGCGCGCGTTCGGCGACGTGACGTGCCTCGAGGCGGACGCAGTGGCGACGGACTGGACGTTCCGGGTGCTGGTGGTGCCGGCAGGCGAACGGCGCTTCTTCGTGCTGCGACACTGGGCCGCGGGCGGGCCCGACGATCGCCGTCCGGATCGCGACGCGATCTTCGCTTCGCTGCAGCTGTTGCCTGGCGCGCTGGCCGGTCTGCCGAAGGTGCCGCCGGAGCAGCCTCCCGTCACGACGTTGTCACCGTCACTGCGCGGCCTGCTCACGGCAGGAACGGCGGTCCACAAACGGGCCTGCTGGAACGGCGCATGGGCGCGAGGCGAAGCCGGGGTCTGGTTCTGCGGTGACCACGAAAGCGTGCACCGTTTCGACGGCACCACGTCGCGTCAGCTGGTGCGACTGCAATCGGGGCGCGCCGCGCTGGCGGCATGGAACGGAACGATGGTCATCGCCGATGGCGATCCGGCCATGCTCGTCGCTGCCGACGGCACGGTGCAGCCGGCATCGTTCGCCGCACGCTTCGTCGCGCCGGTTGGCGACCGTCTGTTGTGCGTGCGCGATGGAACGCCGACGGTGGCGGTGAGTTCGGACTACCGATCACGGCGCAGCGAGCTCTGGCTGCGGGCTCACGATGGCCAGGAGCGACTCGTCGCCAGCATGGACGGCCACGTGTTCGCAGCCGCGACGAACCACGCAGCCGACCGCCTGCTGGTCGGTGCCTCCTTGGACGAAGGCGGCGTGCGCCTGTTCGAGGTCGAGATTGCGTCCGGCGCTTGTGGCAAGCCGATCCCTGTGCGCACCCTGACGGGCATCGCGCCGGCGTCGACCGGTTGGTTGATCGATGGCGCACCGAAGGGGCGGCAGCGAGGAATCTGGCACGCGCAGCCTGCCGGCGAGCTCGCGCTGCTCGTTCCCGGCTCGGAGGTGCGAGCCGTGCAGCTGCAGGCGGACTTGTTGTGGCTCGCCGTCCAGGATGGCGCCGACAGCGTGCTGACGTCGTTGCCGTTGGCGGCGGCGGAGCGCGCGGCAGCGCAGTTCCGGTCCGTGGACGCCGAGCGCTTGGCCGCGCTGGGGGAAGCGTTGCTGGGCAACACGCCGGCAGCACCGCGCAACCAAGCGGAGGTTGCAGCCGCGCTGGCGAAGCTGCAGGAACTAGCGCGCCAGCAGCTCGGTGCGACGTTGCCGACCACCGTCGAGTCGATGGACGCGCTGCTGGAGGGCGCGCGCGGCGCCGATTCCTTCGGCCCGCCAGCGCGCATCGTGCTGACGCTGCTGCTCACACAATGCGTGCTGGACGATGGTGGAGAGTGGGTCGCGAACGCTCGTGCGTCGTGGCTCGACTGGGTGGTCGCGGGGCGCACGAGCGATGGCACTCCCTTCGCGCTCGCAAGGCACCTGCCGTCGGCCATCGTCGCGGCGCTCGACGACTCGCAACTCGTCGATCGCCCGGCTGGGTGGGTTCTGAACCGAGTGGACGGGCAGCGCCTCTTGTGCGGGGTGGATGCGGCGGCGCTCGATGCCGCGGCAGAGGCGGCTGTGCCTGCCGAGTTCCGCACGGCGACGGCGGAACAGTCCGGCCCGTGGTCGGCGCTGGTGCGCCGCTTCCCGCAGAACCAGGCGCTGCGCGAGCACGCCTATCGGGCTCTCGCCGACGGCAAGGCGTGGCGCGAGCTCGCCGAACTCGCCGGCGAGGCGGTGGCGGCGAAGCAGCCGGACGTCGAGCACCGGGTGATGTGGCTGTGCGCGCGCGACCAGCTGTGCGTGGCCGGGGCGACCGACGAGGCGCTCGAACGCGACCTGCTCGCTGCCTTGGCCGAGCACGGGCGCGAGGCCCGGCTGTGGCTGGTGCTCGGGGCCTGCTGCGAACGGCAAGGAGCGGCGGCGCTGCAGCGGGCACGCATCTGCTACCAGCGCGCCAGCGGGCTTCAGCAGTACGGGGACGTCGCCACGCTGGCGAACGCCGCGCTGCGGCGGCTCGGAACGAAGGCGAAGTGACGGTGCGCTGGCCGCAGCCGCTCAGCGCTCGCTGCGGCAGACCTCGACCGCCCAGGTGGCGTTCTTCTCCCAGACCACCTTCTGCTTGCTGTCGAACTCGCGCACGCGCGTGTTCTCGGCGACCAGCGTGTTGCCGTTCGGCAGGCGATCGGCGTCGCTCGGCGAGCTGAGGCCTTCGAGCTTCCAGACGACCTCGCCCTTCGGGTCGAGCTCGACCACCACGCCCTTGTTGCGCAGCGTGACCAGCGTGTTGCCGTTCGGCAGGCGATCGGCGTCGTGCACAACGTGCTGTCCCTTGACCTCCCAGACGATCTCGCCGGCGGCGTTCACCTCGATCACGCGGTCCTTCATCACGTCCGCGATCAGCGTGTTGCCGTTGGCGAGCCGATCGGTGTCGAACGGCCGGATGTCCTTGGCGAACGACCAGACGATCTTGCCGTCGCGATCGATCTCGAGGACGCGGCTGCCGAACGTGTCGGCGATCAGCGTGTTGCCGTTCGGCAGGCGATCGGCGTCGTAGGGGTTCTTCAGGTTCTCGAACTCCCACACCGTCTTCTTGGTCTTGCGGTCGATCTCGCGCACGCGGCTGACCGCGAACTCGGCCACCAGCAGGCGGTCGTCGCCGATCGGCTCGACGTCCCAGGCGCCATAGACCTCGTCGTAGTGTTCGACCACCTTGCCGTCGGCGTCGACCGCGATCACGCGGTTGTCGGAGTAGTCGGCGATCCAGGTCAGGCCGCGCTGGTGCGGCACCGGTGCGGGCTT
>CANGSN010000261.1 GCA_947455805.1 Planctomycetota bacterium | reverse complement strand
CTACCAGCGCGCCGCCGCCGAAGCGTTCCACGCCGGTGGCAGCGACCGCGGTGGCTGTGGCGTCGTGGTGCTGCCGTGCGGCGCCGGCAAGACCGTCGTCGGCATCGCCGCGATGCACCTGCTGCAGACCAACACGCTGGTGCTGACCACCAACACCGTCGCCGTGCGGCAGTGGTGCCGCGAGATCCTCGACAAGACCGACCTGCGGCCCGAGCAGGTGGGCGAGTACACCGGCGAGCAGAAGGAGATCCGACCGGTGACCGTCGCGACCTACCAGATCCTCACGCACCGGAAGGGCAAGCTCGACGCGTTCACGCACCTCGACCTGTTCGACAAGGGCGGCTTCGGCCTGATCGTCTACGACGAGGTTCACCTGCTGCCGGCCCCGGTGTTCCGCGCCACCGCCGGCATCCAGGCGCGGCGGCGGCTCGGCCTGACGGCGACGCTGGTGCGCGAGGACGGCCGCGCCGACGAGGTGTTCTCGCTGATCGGGCCCAAGCGCTACGAACTGCCGTGGAAGCAGCTCGAACGGCAGGGCTTCCTGGCGCCGGCGCGCTGCATCGAGGTGCGGGTGCCGCTGGCGCCGGCGCGCGCGCAGCGCTACGCCGCCGCCGGCGCGCGCAACCAGATCCGCATCGCCGCCGACAACGAGCAGAAGGACGACGTGGTCGGCGCGCTGCTGCAGCGGCACGCGCGCGACCGCGTGCTGGTCATCGGCCAGTACCTCGAACAGCTGCAGCACCTGGCGACGATCTTCCGGCTGCCGCTGATCACCGGGCAGACGCCGAACGCCGAGCGCGACCGCCTCTACGCCGCGTTCCGCAAGGGCGAGATCCCGCACCTGATCGTCAGCAAGGTCGGCAACTTCGCGATCGACCTGCCGGACGCCAACGTCGCCGTGCAGGTGTCGGGCACGTTCGGCAGCCGCCAGGAGGAGGCGCAGCGCCTCGGCCGCGTGCTGCGGCCGAAGAGCGACGGCGGGCCGGCGAGCTTCTACTCGCTGGTCAGCGCCGACACGCGCGAGCAGGAGTTCGGCAAGAAGCGCCAGCTGTTCCTGACCGAGCAGGGCTACGCCTACGAGATCGTGGCCGCCGCCGACCTGCTGGTCGGCGGACTGTCGGGCGGGCAGCGCCGCGAGGTGCGCGCATGACCCGCCTCAGTCTGCGCATCCTGCTGCAGGGCGTCGGCGACAGCGTCGTGCGCGAGTGCGTCGCGCGCTGGTGCGGCCAGGCACCGAGCGAAGGCCGGCCGCCGCTCGGGCCGGTCGCCGCGGCGATGGAGAACGAGCAGGCGGTGCAGCAGCGCCTGATGGCGTTGCCGCGCAAGCTGCAGGACGTGCTGGAGGCGTTCTTCGGCGACGGCGGTGCTGTGCGCACCGTGCAGGCGCTGTTCGGGGACGTCGGGCGGCACTTCAAGAGCCGCTTCGAACTCGAGGCGGCGCTGGCGGCGCTGCACCGCGAAGCGTTCGCCTGGGTGGTCAAGGACAAGCGCTGGACCAGCTTCGACAGCCCGTGCTGGGCGGTGCCGAGCGAACTCGTCGAGTGCGTGCGGCAGTCGCGGCAGAAGCGGCAGCGGCAGCTGCAGGACACGCTCACGCTGCAGGGCTTCCTCGACCTGCGCTTCTTCCGCGAGCGCAGCGAGAACGGCCACGTCGCCGGCAAGAACGGCGAGGCGAAGGCCGCCGAGCAGAAGGCCGCCGACCACGCGCGCAAGATCTACAAGCTGTACACGATGGAGTCGTCGATGGCGCAGCGGCTGCAGAAGCTGCCGGCGGCCGTGCGCGAACTGGTGCAGTGCGCGCTGCACAAGCACGGCGGCGTCGCCGCCTGGGACGAGCTGCTGCGCGAGACCGAGATGGCCGAGCCGCCCGACCAGGCGCTGGTCGGCAAGTGCCTCGAGGAGGCGATGCTCGGCACGGCGACCAACCTCGACCTGGCGCGCTACGGCATCCAGCCGGCGGACGCCGCGGTGGTGGTGTTCCACGAGGTCGCGCTCTACGCGATCCGCCGGCGCGGCGAGGAGCACCGGCCGACGATCGGCGAGGAGCTCTGCTGCGGCGGCGACCTGGCGACCAACATCGGGCGCTTCCTGCGCGAGCTGCAGGCGAGCAAGGTGCTGTTCACCGCCGAGGGCGACCTGTTCAAGGCCTCGCAGAAGCGCATCGCCGGCCTGTTGCTGCCGGTGCCGGGCGGCTTCTTGGCCGCCGAGCAGAACCTCGAACTCGTCTACCGCTTCTGCCTGCAACGCCGGTTGATCGACCGCCGCGGCGAACGCTCGCTGCGGCCGACGCCGCAGGGCCAGGAGTTCGATCGGGCGCCGCTCGCCGACCAGGTGAAGATGCTGCTCGCGCACTTCGTCGAGGACCGCACGCTGCCGGGCGAGCCGTTCCACCACACGCGCATGCGCCGCGTGCTGCTGCGCCTGCTGCGCCGCGCCGAGCCGATGCTGTGGCAGGACGTCACCGTGCTGCCGTTCCTGGCCCGCAACGCCTACCTGGCGCAGATGGAGGCTAAGCCGACCGAGGAGTTCTTCGCCGCGCGGTTGCAGGGCGGCGGCTACACGCCGAGCGAGTCGCTGCAGCAGATGTGCTGGAATCTGCTGATCTGGATCAAGAAGCGCCTGTTCCCGCTCGGCCTCGTCGACATCGGCATGCACCAGGGCCGCGTCAGCGCGCTGCGCTTGTCGCGCCTGGGCGCCGAACTGCTCGACGCCGAGCCGGCCGGCAAGGTCGGTGGCACGCGCTGCTCGGTCATCGTGCAGCCGGACTTCGAGATCCTGGTGTTCCCGGGCGACGACGTGCACGACGTCGTGCACCTGTTCGATCGTTTCGCGCAGCGCACGAAGAGCGACCACGTGCACCAGTTCAAGCTCGAGCAGAAGAGCGTGCGCAGAGGCCTCGCCGACGGTCTCAGCGGCACCCAGATCGTGCAGGAGCTGACCGATCGCGCGCGCGTGCCGATCCCGCAGAACGTGCTCTACAGCCTCGAGGAGTGGACGCGCGAGCCGGCGCCGTGAAGGCCATGCCAAGGTGCGGCCAAATCGCGCGCGCCTTCGCCTCGTTCGCCGTGCGTCACGTGGACGATGACAGCCCCCGCTCGAACCCGTAGCGTGCTCGCCCTCCGTCCTCATGTCGAACACCCGTCCTGACACCGCGCCCGAGATCCTGATCCTCGGCGCCGGCCCCGCTGGCCTCGCGTGCGCCATGGAGCTGTCGCGCAAGGGCAAGCGCGCCACGGTCGTCGAGCGCGACGAACAGATCGGCGGTCTCGCCAAGACGCTGACGCTGCGCGAAGGCGACGACGTCTTCCTGACCGACATCGGCCCGCACCGGTTCTTCAGCAAGAACCAGTACCTCTACGACTTCATCGAGGACCTGCTGAAGGAGGAGTGGCGCAAGGTGCCGCGCCTGACCCGGCAGTTCGTCGACGGCAAGTACTACAACTATCCGGTCAACTTCCAGCAGGTCGTCAAGAACCTCGGCCTGCTGCGCAGTGCACGCATCGGCTTCGACTACGTGTGGGCGCGCTTGCGCTACGGGTTGTTCAAGAAGCCGCTGCGCACCTTCGAGGACTACGTCGTCGCCAACTTCGGCCGCTCGCTGGCCGAGTTCTCGATGATCAACTACTCGGAGAAGATCTGGGGCATCCCCTGCGCCGACATCCACCCGGACTGGGCCAAGCAGCGCATCAGCGGCCTGAACCTGTGGAGCGTGTTCAAGAACGCGATCGGGCTCGGCGGCAAGAAGGGCCCGAAGTCGCTGGTCGACGAGTTCTACTACCCGCAGTTCGGCACCGGCCGCATCTACCAGGAGATCGGCGCGCACCTGCAGAAGAACGGCACTGCGATCCACTGCCAGTCGGAGCCGGTCAAGGTCCGCCACGACGGCACGCGCATCACCTCGGTCGACGTGAAGACGCCGCAGGGCGTCGTCACCGTGACGCCCCAGAAGGTGGTCGAGTCGGTGCCGATCACGCGCTTCCTCGAGCTGCTCGATCCGCCGCCGCCGCCGGCGGTGCGCTCTGCCGCGAGCCAGCTGAAGTGGCGCGCGCAGGTCTACCTGTTCCTGACGTTGAACAAGGACAAGGTCACCGACGACAACTGGATCTACTTCCCGAGCAAGGACATCCCGTTCGGCCGCACGAGCGAGATGAAGAACTTCAGCAAGGACATGTGCCCGCCGGGCAAGACGTCCTTCTTCGTCGAGTTCTTCACCTTCGAGGGCGACGCGATCTGGTCGATGACGAAGGAGCAGGTGCTCGACCTGGTGATGCCGTACTTCGAGAAGTGGGGATTCTTCACCCGCGCCGAGGTCCGGCAGGCCTACTTGTGGAAGCGGCCGCACGTCTATCCCGTGTACGACAGCCACTACAAGGAACGCCTCGACGTCATCCGCGGCTGGCTCGACACGCTGCAGAACCTGGTCTACATCGGGCGCCCCGGGCGCTTCCGCTACACCAACCAGGACCACAGCCTGGAGATGGGCATCATCGCCAGCCGCATCCTGCTCGAGGGCCGGCGCTACGACATGGACACGGTCGGCTCGGAGAACGAGTACTTCGAGAAGGGCCCGATCTACGAGAAGCGGATTTGAGTGCGATCCGGTGCGCCCTGCGGGCGCGCCGGATGGCGCTTGCCTCGACGCCGCGACGCGGGATCCGTCCACCGCGCGAGTCCGAAGCCTTCCCGCTGCGCCGAGTGCTTCGCTGCGCGACGCTCCCGACCCTTGCGCCGCGATCGGTGCCACGGCCCAATGGCCCGATGGCCGCCGCCTTCGTCCGCCGTCTCGATCCGCGCCTGTTGCGCCTCGTGCTCGTCACCGACGGCCAGGGCGATCCGGCCCGCATCGAACGCATCGTGCGCGAGGTCGTGCAAGCCGGTGTACGCTGCGTGCAGTTGCGCGAGAGCCAGCTGTCGGCGCGTGCGCTGATGCACCTGTGCGAACGGCTGCTGCCGCTGCTCGACGACGTGCAGGGCCTGCTGCTGGTCAACGATCGCGTCGACGTCGCCGCGGCGCGCTGCGCGCACGGGGCCCAGGTCGGCCACCGTTCGTTGCCGCCGGCGCTGGCCCGCCAGGTGCTCGGGCCGCACGCCGTGCTCGGCTTCTCCGCGCACGAAGTCGCCGAACTCGACCAGGCCGCGGAAGCGCAGTGCGACTTCGCGTTGCTGTCGCCGG
>CANGSN010000260.1 GCA_947455805.1 Planctomycetota bacterium | reverse complement strand
ATCGCCGAGGTGTCGCAGCGCGCGCAGGAGGACTTCGCCGGCATCCGCGTCGTGCACCAGTTCGCCGCCGTGGCGCGCGAACGCGCGGCGATGGCGACGCGCAACCGCCGCTACCTGCTCGCCAACCTGCGGCTCGTGCGCCTGCGCTCGCTGATGAACGCGCTGACGCACTCGGCCAGCGGTGCGGTGATGCTCGGCGTGCTGTTCGTCGGCGGCTACCAGGTCGTCGACCAGAAGCTGACGGTCGGCCAGCTGTTCGAGTTCCTCGGCTACCTGGCGCTGATGACGTTCCCGCTCGAGATCCTCGGCTGGACGCTGGCGACGCTGCCGCGCGCCTACGCCGCCGGCATCCGCATCGAGGAACTGTTCGAGGTGGCGCCCGAGGCGCAGCAGGGCGAACGGCCGGTGCTGCGCGGGGCGATCGAGGCACGCAGCCTGACCTTCACCTACCCCGGCGCCGAACGGCCGTCGCTGCACGAGGTGTCGTTCACGCTGGCCCCCGGCCAGAAGCTCGGCCTCGTCGGCGAGGTCGGCAGCGGCAAGTCGACGCTGCTGGCGCTGCTGCTGCGCTACTACGACCCGCCGCGTGGCATGCTGTTCGTCGACGGCCACGACGTGCTCGACCTCGACCCGCGCGCGCTGCGGGCGCTGTACGCGCTGGCGCCGCAGGAACCGTTCCTGTTCAGCGACACCGTCGCCGCCAACGTCGCCTTCGCTCGCGACTCTGCGACGCCGGCGGAGATCGAAGCCGCCGTCGCCGGCGCGGCGCTCGACCAGGACCTGCCGCAGCTGCCGAACGGCCTGCAGACCGTCGTCGGCGAACGCGGCGTCACGCTGTCCGGCGGGCAGAAGCAGCGCGTGTCGCTGGCGCGTGCGCTGCTCGGCGATCGGCCGGGCCTGCTGCTCGACGACACGCTGTCGGCGGTCGATCCGGCGACCGAACGGCGCATCCTCGCCGGCCTGCGCCGCGAGCGCCGCGGCCGCACGATCGTCGTCGCCACCCACCGCCTGTCGGTCGTGGTCGACGCCGACCTGATCCTCGTGCTCGCCGGCGGCGCCGTCGTCGAACGCGGCGACCACCGCACGCTGCTGCGCCACGGCGGCCTCTACGCCACCGCGTTCCGCCGGCAGAGCGAAGCGCAGGCGCTCGAGAGCGAACCGGAGGCCCGGTCGTGAGCGATCCGTACGCCGACGACGCGCCCGAGGGCCGCTTCCAGCTCGGCTTCCTGCAGCAGCTGTGGCCGTTCGTCCGCCCCTACCGACGCGGCTTCCTCGCCTGCCTCGGCATCCTGCTGGCGTCGTTCGGCCTCGAGCTGCTCGGTCCGCACCTGCTGCAGGTCGCGATCGACGGCCCGATGCGCTCGACCTCGCTGCCGCGCGACGAACGCCTGCAGGCGCTGCTGTGGTGCGGCCTCGGCTTCGTCGGCACCACCGTCGGCGGCGCCGTGCTCGGCTACGTCTACGGCCTGCTGACCGCGTGGAACGGCCAGCGGGTGATCCGCGACCTGCGCCGGCACCTGTTCGACCACCTGCTGTCGACGTCGCTGGCGTTCCACGAACGGCACCCCGCCGGCAAGCTGACGACGCGCGTCACCTCCGACGTCGAGAACATCAACGAGCTGATCGCCACCGGCGTGCTGCAGTCGGTGTTCGACCTGCTGAAGATCGTCGGCGTGCTGGTGGCGCTGTTCTTCCTCGACCTCGAGCTCGCGCTGTTCACCGTCGCCACCACGCCGGTCGTGGTGCTGCTCAGCGTGCTGTTCCGGCGCAACGCGCAGCGCGCCTACCGGGCGGTGCGCGGGCGCCTCGCGCTGCAGAACGCCTACACCACCGAACTGATCGGCGGCGTGCGCACGACCCGCGCGTTCGGCCGCGAAGGTGCGGTCGCCGACCGCTACGCCGAGCGCAACGCCGACACCGCGGCGTCCTGGCGCGACACCGTGCTGCACTTCTCGGTGTTCTTCTCGCTGGTCGACTTCGCGCTGCGCGCGACCACGATCGGCCTGTTGTGGTTCGGCGGCTCGGCCGTGCTCGACGGCACCATGCAGCCGGGCGAGTTCGTCAAGTTCTGGCTCTACTACGGCATGCTGTCGGCGCCGGTGAAGGAGCTCGGCGAGAAGTACAACGTGCTGCAGGCGGCGTTCGCCAGCTGCGAGCGCGTGTTCCAGCTGCTCGCCGAACCGCGCTTCCCGCCGCCGCCCCCTGCGGGCCGCCCGCCGGTGCCGAGCCCGCGCCGCGGGCATGCGCGCATCGAGTTCGACGACGTCGGCTTCGCCTACGGCGGCAACGCGCCGGTGCTGCACGGCATCTCGTTCACCGCCGAGCCCGGCCAGACGGTCGCCATCGTCGGCCCGACCGGCGCCGGCAAGACCACGGTGCTGGCGCTGGTCGCCCGCCTGCGCGAGGCGACGCGCGGGGCGGTGCGCATCGACGGCACCGACGTGCGCGAGCTCGACCTCGCCGACCTGCGCCGCCGCGTCGCCTACGTGGCGCAGGACCTGTTCCTGTTCACCGGCTCGGTGCTCGACAACGTGCGGCTGTTCGACCCATCGATCGACGAAGCGCGCGTGTGGCGGGCGCTGGAGACGGTCGGCGCCGCCGAGTTCGTGCGCAAGCTGCCGCAGGGCCTGGCGTCGCCGGTGCAGGAACGCGGTGGCACGTTCTCGCAGGGCGAACGGCAGCTGCTGGCGTTCGCGCGGGCGCTGGTCGTCGATCCCGACGTGCTGGTGCTCGACGAAGCGACGGCGAGCATCGACAGCGCGTCGGAGGCACGGCTGCAGCAGGCGCTCGAAGTGTCGCTGCGCGGGCGCACGGCGCTGGTCGTCGCCCACCGGCTGTCGACCGTGCGCGCCGCCGACCGCATCCTGGTGCTCGAACGCGGCCGCATCGTCGAGAGCGGTCGCCACGACGAGCTGGTGCAGAAGCGCGGGCACTACGCCGCGATGCTGGCGCACGCCGAGCACGACCTGCAGACCTGAACCGCGACCGGCCGGCACACCTGGGCCGCGGCCAGCTGGGCATTTGCCCGCCCCCCGGCCCGCCGACTAGCGTGAGCGCATGAGCAATCCCGACGTCGGCAAGCGCGCCGCGGCGTTCGCGGCCGCCGACCTGATCCAGAGCGGCACCACGGTCGGCTTCGGCACCGGCTCGACCTTCGCGTTCGTGCTCGAGCGACTCGCGCAGCGCATGCGCGACGAGCGCCTCGTCGTGCGCGGCGTCGCCACCAGCCAGCAGACGACCGAACTGGCGAAGAAGCTCGGCATCCCGCTGGCCCAGCTCGACGAGGTCGAACGCCTCGACCTCGCGATCGACGGCGCCGACGAGGTCGACCCGAAGAAGCACCTGATCAAGGGCGGCGGCGGCGCGCACCTGCGCGAACGCCTGGTCGCCGTCACCGCCGCCGAGCTGGTCGTCATCGTCGACGACAAGAAGCTCGTGCAACTGCTCGGCAAGGCGTTCCCGCTGCCGGTCGAAGTCGTGCCCTTCGGCTGGAAGCACGCCGCCCGCCGCGTCGCCGCCACCGGCTGCGAGGTCGTGCAGCGGATGAAGAACGGCGCGCCATTCGTCACCGACAACGGCAACTACGTGCTCGACTGCCGCTACCCGGGCATCGCCGATCCAGCCGCGCTGCAGCGCACGCTCGACGCGCTGCCGGGCGTCGTCGACCACGGCCTGTTCGTCGGCATGGCCGGCCGCGTCGTCGTCGGCGACGCGCAAGGCAAGGTGCGCGTGCTGCCGTAGCACGACGCGGATCGCTGGAGCCCGAGTTCAACGCGCCGAACGCTGCGGCAGGTCGACCAGCAGCCCGCTGCCGAACCACTCGTCGAGCTCGCACGTCCCGAGCTTCGCCAGCTGCGGCGTCAGCAGCGCCTGTGCCGCCGCGAGGTCGATCGCATCGAGCAGGAACAGGCCGCGCCCGTCCTCGCAGCGCGCAGCCAGCAGCACGGCTGGACTGCCGGCCAACGCCGACGAGGCGGCGACGAACGACGGCGCCCACAGCCACACGTAGGCTCGCCCGCCATCGCCCGGTGCCGGCTTCTTGCCACTCGCCAGAATCGCATCCTCTCGGGCCAGGTCGGCGGCAAGTTGCGCGCGCAGGTCCGCAGTCGTGCCGATCCTCGTGTATTCGAAGCGGAACTCGCCCTGCTGAAAGCCCGGGTCGGTCTCGGCGAGCAGCTTCGCCGCCGCCGTGTCCCCGGTCGCCAGCACGAAGATGCCGCGCAGGTCGTTCGCATGCTTCTGCTTGCCGTACGGCCCCGCCATCACCAGGTCGCCCGCACGCGCCAGGCGGTTCATGTTGTCGAAATGCCCCTGGAACATCGCCCCGCGCTCGGCCTTGGCCAGCGGCGTCGTGCGCGGTCCGGTGCGGATGGCGACGAACGTGTGCACCTGCTCGCCCGGCCGCGAGCCGAGCGGCGGCGGCGGTGAAGCGCATGACGCGGCCAGGACTGCGAAGAGAACGAACCGGGGCGACGAGGACAGCGTGCGCATGCGAAAGGAGCTGGGACTCTGGCATCATGCCAACCAGCATGTCCCGCTCTGAACTCGTTCTGCACGCCCTCGACGCCTACGAACGTGCCCTCGCCACCCATCCGCGCGTGCTCCTGTTCAAGCACAGCCCGACCTGCCCGGTCAGCGCCGCCGCGCGGGAGGAGTACGAGCAGTGGAAGTCCGAGTTGCCCGACGCGCCGACGATGTTCGTCGACGTGATCGGCGACCGCCCGGTCGCGCGCGGCATCGCCGACCGCTGCGGCGTGCGCCACCAGTCGCCGCAGGCGATCCTGTTCGAACAGGGCAAGCCGGTGTGGAACGCCTCGCACGACGCGATCACGACCGGGTCGCTGCACGCCGCCTGGGCCCCGCGCTGCTGAGCGCGCGTCAGAGGCTCTGAGAGAATCCTCTCGAAGCCTCGGTACGACTGCGAAGGCAGCCCCCAAACATGCTCCTGGCAGCCATTCGTGACGTCTTCTCGGCCTCAGGCGGTGCTGGGCACCTCGTGCACGCAGAGCCGCCCGTGCCGCAGCCAGCCCTCGCAGAGCAGCCACGTGCGCGCATCGGCCACCGGCCGCACGACCGCCTCGAGGCCGAGCACGGTGATCCGTTCGCGGAAGCCGTCGAACCACGGCGCCGACGTGTAGGTGTCGATCGCCTGCGCGACGCGCACCTCGCCCCCTT
>CANGSN010000259.1 GCA_947455805.1 Planctomycetota bacterium | reverse complement strand
CTGGTCCGGCAGCACCGCGAGCCCGTAGACGGTCTCGGTCGGCAGCGCCACCAGCTGGCCCTTCTGCAGCCGCGCCACGAGGTCCGCGCGCAGCTCGTCGCGGTCGGTGGAACGCAGCGGAACCCGGACCATGGCCATGGGCGGCGACGATAGCGACGGTCGCGGGCGAAACCTCGACCGCGGGCGAGCTTTCTGGTTCGGCCGTGCCTATCTTCGTGCGGCTCGATGTCCACCCCGGCTCGCGAAGAACGCCTCGCCAGGATCCGCACCCAGCGGTTGGCGCAGCTCGGCACGCTGCTGGCGGGCTTCGCCCACGAGGTGCGCAATCCGCTGAGCACGATCGGGCTGAACCTGCAGCTCGTGCTCGAGGACTTCCGCGAACCCGAGACGGCGCGCGACAAGCGCACGCAAAAGCGACTGTCGACGGTCGAGGCCGAGGTGCGGCGCCTGCAGAAGATCCTCGAGGAGTTCCTCGGCTTCGCGCGCGCCCCGGAGCCGAAGCTGGTGCCGGTGCCGCTGAACGACCGCCTGCGCGCGCTGGTCGACTTCCACGAGCCCGACCTCGCCGCCGCCGGCCTGCAGCTGCGCTTCTATCCGGGCCAGGACATCGGCCAGGTGCCCGGCGACTGGGACCACCTGCAGGGCGCGGTCACCAACCTGCTGCGCAACGCCAAGGAAGCGACGCCGAGCGGCGGGCAGGTGCTGGTGTCGACGGTGCGCGACGGCGACTTCGTGCTGGTGCGCGTCACCGACACCGGTGCCGGCATCGCGGCGGAGCTGCAGCCGCGCGTGTTCGATCCCTACTTCAGCACCAAGAAGACCGGCACCGGCCTCGGCCTGCCGACGGTGTGCCGCGTCGCCGAGGAGCACGGCGGCTCGCTGACGTTGCAGTCGGAGGTCGGCAAGGGCACGCAGTTCACGCTGCGCCTGCCGGCGGGCCGGCTGTCCGATCCGGAGTCGGTCGCATGAAGCCCGAAGGCACCAATGGCATGAGGAAGGATCCGATCCTGGTCGTCGACGACGACGACGCGCTGCGTGAATCCCTGGTCGAGGCGCTCGAGGTGCTACCGGTCGAGATCACCGCCGCCGGTGGTGGGGCCGCCGCCGTGGCCCTGCTGGCCGAACGCCGCTTCGCCGTGGTCGTCACCGACCTCGTGATGAAGGGTACCGACGGCTTCGCCGTGCTCGGCGCCGCCAAGCAGAACTACCCGAACTGCCGCGTGGTGATGCTGACCGGCCACGGCAGCCGCGACGTCGCCGTGCAGGCGATGGAGCAGGGGGCCACCTACTACGTCGAGAAGCCGGTCGACCTCGCCGACCTGCGCGCCAAGGTCAAGAAGTCGCTCGAGGACCACCAGAAGGACGTCGCCTACGACGACCTGCGCGGCCAGCTCGAGGCGACGTGGGGCATCCAGGGCATCGTCGGCCAGGACCCGCGCATGCAGAAGGTGCTGGCGCTGGTGCGCCAGATCGCCGGCACCGCCGCCTCGGTGCTGATCCTCGGTCCGTCGGGCACCGGCAAGGAACTGATCGCGCGCGCCGTGCACACGCTGTCGCCGCGCGCGAAGAAGCCCTTCGTCGCGATCAACTGCGGCGGCATGTCGGAGGGCACGATCGAGAGCGAACTGTTCGGCCACGTGAAGGGCGCCTACACCGGCGCCGTCGCCGACCGCGAGGGCAAGTTCGAGTACGCGAACGGCGGCACGCTGCTGCTCGACGAAGTCGGCGAGATGCCGCTGCCGACGCAGATCAAATTGCTGCGCGTGCTCGAGGAGCGCGCCATCGTCCGCCTCGGCGACAACAAGACGCGGCCGGTCGACGTGCGCGTGCTGGCGGCGACCAACGCCGACCTGCCGCAGAAGGTCAAGGACGGCACGTTCCGCCAGGATCTCTACTTCCGCCTGAAGGTGGTCAGCATCGACCTGCCGGCGCTGCGCGAGCGGCGTTCGGACATCAAGCTGCTGGTCGAGCACTTCCTGAAGCACTTCGCCAAGCTGCACGGCAAGGACGTCGAGTCGGTCGACCGCGACGCGCTCGTCTCGCTGGTGCAGTACGACTGGCCCGGCAACGTGCGCGAGCTGCGCAATGCCGTCGAGTCGATGGTGGTGCGCGCCAAGGGCAACATCCTGACCCGCGCCGACCTGCCGCCCGAGGTGTGGGCGCCGGCCCCCGGCGACCAAGACTCGTGGCAGTTCCTGGCCGGCCGGCCGTGGAGCGAGGTCGAGCGCAACCACATCCGCGTGTCGCTGGCCCTGTGCGGGGGCAACCGCCAGAAGGCGGCGCGCTCGATGGGGCTCAGCGAGCGGACCCTCTACCGCAAGATCAAAGAGTACGGGCTGTGACCGTCCGGCCGCTTGGCGCCCCCGGCGTCTGCGGCATGGATGCGAACCGCGCCGCTCCCTAGAGTTCCCGCCTTCGACCCACCATGAGCGAAACCCCCGCCAAGATCGGCATGCAGGACGGCCTCGCGTTCGAACGCCAGCTCAACGAGCTGCAGGCGAAGATCGCCGAGCTGCGCAAGCTCAACACCGGCTCGCACCTCGAGCTGACCGGCGAGATCGCGCTGCTCGAGGAACGGCTGCGCAAGCAGACCGCCGAGGTCTACGCGCAGCTGAGCCCCTGGGAGCGCGTCAACGTCGCCCGCCACGCCGACCGGCCGCTGACCAGCGACTACGTGCAGCTGATGCTCGACGACTTCGTCGAGATCCACGGCGATCGCGTGTTCGGCGACGACCGCGCGATCCTGACCGGGCTCGCGACGATGGGCGGGCAGCGCTTCCTGCTCGTCGGCCACCGGAAGGGCAAGACGGTCAAGGACCGCCTCGCCTGCAACTTCGGTTGCGCGCATCCGGAGGGCTACCGCAAGGCCATGCAGAAGATGCGCATGGCGGAGAAGTGGAAGCTGCCGATCGTGACCTTCATCAACACGCCGGGCGCCTATCCGGGCATCGGCGCCGAGGAGCGCGGCCAGGCGTCGGCGATCGCGCGCAACATCCTCGAGATGTTCGACCTCAAGGTGCCGATCGTGTGCATCGTCATCGGCGAGGGCGGCTCGGGCGGTGCGCTCGGCATCGGCGTCGGCGACCGCGTCGGCATGCTCGAGAACAGCTACTACTCGGTGATCTCGCCGGAGGGCTGTGCGGCGATCTTGTGGAAGAGCGGCGACAAGGCGCCGGAGGCCGCCGAAGCGCTGAAGCTGACCAGCAAGGACCTGCTGCGCCTGGGCCTCGTCGACAAGGTCGTCGAGGAGCCGCTCGGCGGCGCGCACCGCGATCCGAAGGGCGCGGTCGAGCGCGTCAAGCAGCAGATCGTCGACTGGCTGACCGAGCTGCAGGCGATCCCGCTGCCGGACCTGCTGGCGCAGCGCTACGCCAAGTTCCGCCGCATGGGCACGCCGCTGCAGGGCTGAGCGAACGAGCCGGCGCGATGCCGTTCCTGCACAGCCTGCTGGCGATCACGCTGGAGAACGCGCTGCGCTACATCGTCGCCGCCGGCATCGCCTGGTGGCTCGCGTTCCGCTGGTGCCGCGCGCGCTGGGCGCACCGCAAGATCGTGTCGGCGGCGCCGTCGCGCGCCGACGTGCGCCGCGAACTGGCCTGGTCGCTGAGCTCGCTGCTGGTGTTCGGCCTGGTCGGGGCGTTGACCTACCAGGCGGTGCGCGCCGGTTCTTCGCGCATCTACTTCGGCGATCCGTTCGCCGACGCCGGCTGGTTCGTCGCCAGCATCGTGCTGACGATCGCGCTGCACGACACCTGGTTCTACTGGACGCACCGCTGGATGCACCGGCCGCGCGTGTTCCGCCTCGTGCACCGCGTGCACCACCGGTCGACCAATCCGTCGCCGTGGGCGGCCTATGCGTTCCATCCGCTCGAAGCGGTGGTGCAGGCGGCGATCTTCCCGCTGGCCGTGCTGCTGGTGCCGATGCACCCGCTGGCGTTCGTCGTCTTCATGGTCTGGCAGATCACGTTCAACGTGCTCGGCCACACCGGCCACGAGTACCACCCGCGCTGGCTGCTCGACTCCTGGCTCGGCAAGCTGCTGAACACGCCGACGAACCACGCGATGCACCACGAGCTGTTCCGCGGCAACTACGGGCTCTACGCCAACGTCTGGGACCGGCTCCTGGGCACGAACCACCCGGACTATGCGGCGCGCTTCCGGGCGGTGACGGGCCGCGAACGGGCGGCTCCCTCGAACCCGCCGGCCTAGCCGCCACCGCCCAGGATCCAGGGGATCGACGAGTTCTGGCGCCAACACCGCGTCGTCGGGCCCGTATCAGGCCTGCCGGCCGCCGACCGCGACCGCTATCCTCCGAAACCGCCATGCAGCCGAGCTTCGAACGCCCCCGCACCGTGCGCCCGACCGTCGACGTGGCGGGGCCCGCCGCGGCGAACCTTCCGACCGGCCTGTCGACGGCGGTGCAGCAGCTGGCGCTCGACCCGGCCTTGTCCGACGCCGAACTGGTCCGCCGCACGCTGGCCGGGCAGCAGGATCCGTTCGCGGCGCTGGTTGCGCGCTACCAGAAGCGCGCCTACTGGATCGCCTTCCACGTCGTCGGCCGCACCGAGGAAGCGCGCGACGTGGCGCAGGAAGCGTTCGTGCGGCTGTTCAAGGGGCTCGCGCAGTACGACTTCGCGCGCTCGTTCTACACTTGGTTCTATCGCATCGTCATGAACCTGGCGATCGACGCGCTGCGCAAGCTGCGCAGCGCCCGCGCCGGCAGCCTCGACGACGTGCTCGGTGGCCTGCCGGACCAGCGCGAGAGCGGCGAAGCGCCGGTCGAACGAGAAGAGCAGGACCGCGCGGTCTGGGCCGTGCTGGAGCGCATGGACGCGAAGTTCCGCGCCGTGCTGGTGCTGCGCGACATCCACGGCCTCAGCTGCCGCGAGATCGCGCCGATCCTGAAGGTCACGCACGCGACGGCGCGTTGGCGGCTGCACCGCGGCCGGCAGATGTTCCGCGAGCACTGGGAACGCCTGGAGCGAGGAGGCCGGCCGTGAAGCGCCCGTCCGAGTCCTGCGGCCGCGTGCGCGCGCGGCTGCCGTGGTTCGCCGGTGGCGAGCTCGACACCGGCACTGCAGCCAGCGTGCGGGCGCATCTGGTCGACTGCCACGCGTGCCGCTGCGAGGCGGCGGTGCTGCAGCGCTCGCATGCGGCACTAGGCGCCCTCGCGACCGCCGTCGAGACG
>CANGSN010000258.1 GCA_947455805.1 Planctomycetota bacterium | reverse complement strand
TGGCGGCGCAGGGGCAGCCGGCCGACGTGCCGGCGGCGCTGGCGGCGGCGGCGGCGGCGGGCTGAGCGTTCGCGCTGTTGCCCCGGCTTCGCTATGGTGGCCGCGAGCCCAGGCCATGAACGACGCCAAGATCCGCGCCACGATCGAAGACAGCATCGCCACGAAGCAGCGCCTGCTCGCGCACTGCACGCCGGCCATCACCCGACTGTGCGAACTCGGCGTCGCCACGCTGCGCGGCGGCGGCAAGATCCTGCTGTGCGGCAACGGTGGCAGCGCCTGCGACGCGGCCCACGCCGCCGGCGAACTGGTCGGCTGGTTCGAGCAGAAGCAGCGCCGCGGCTACGCCGCCATCGCGCTGGGCCAGAGCGTGCCGACGCTGACCGCGATCGGCAACGACGCCGGCTACGAGCACGTGTTCGCGCGCGAGGTCGAGGCGATCGGCCGCGCCGGCGACCTGCTGATCGGCTTCACCACGTCGGGCGGCAGCAAGAACGTCGTCATGGCGCTGAAGCAGGCGCGCAGCCAGGGCCTCGCCACAGCCGTGCTGTGCGGCGAGAAGCGCGGGGCCGCGATCGACCACGCCGACGTCGCGGTGCAGGTGCCGTCGGGCAACACCGCGCGCATCCAGGAGAGCCACCTCGTCTGCGTGCACATCCTGTGCGCGTCGATCGAGGACGCGCTGCTGGCCTGACGGCAGGCCTGGGATTCGGAAGCTCCGGGCTGCGGGCTCAGAGGCTGAGAGAGAATCCTCTCGAAGCCTCTGCGCGGCTGCGAATGCAGCCGCCAAACATGACTCCGAGAGCCCGTAGCATGATTTCTTCTCGGGCTCTCAGCGCTTCTCGGGCGTCGGCGCCGGCAGGCCTTCCTGCAGCGCCTTCAGCCCTTCGGGCAGCACGGGCTTGCCCGGCTCGCCGATCTTCGCGGTGCCCGGCTTCTCCTTCGCACTCCACGAGCTGCCGAACACGCCGCTGCGCCCCGGCAACGCGCGCAGCGGGCCGTTGACGACCGTCTCGGCGGCGAACAGGTCGGCGACCTGCTGCAGCAGCGGTGCTGGCCAACCGCTGCCGGGCGCGCCGTCCACCGGGTCCTCGCCGGTGACGCCGGGCTTCGTCACCTGCATCGAGCCGTCGGGCAACACCGACGTCGACCAGCGGCGCAGCTTCGGCAGCAGCGCTTCGAGCTCGGGCACCGGCTCCTTCGCCGCGACCACGACGTAGGTCGTCGACGGCAGCACCAGCGAACGCGTCGACCACGCCAGTTCCTTGTCGGCGCGCTTGCCGGGCAGCACGCTCGGGCCGGCGGGAAGTGGCTGCGGCAGGTCGCTGCGCAGCTCGGCCGCCGGCCACAACAGGATCGTGCCGTCGGTGCCGCTCTTGCCGAAGACGTAGACGTGCATCGGTCCCGGTGCGTTCCACGACAGCCGCAGCCGCGACTCGGCCGGCAGTTCGTCCCAGTTGCGCGCCTGCACGAAGTCGACGTCACCGCCGACGCGCCACGTCGCCGCCGGGCCGTTCGCCGCGGGGCCGCGCCCGAGTCCTCCGAACTGCCAGGCGGCGAAGGCGACTCCGGCGGCGAGCAACGGCAGCACGAGCAGGCGCGCGTTCATGCTGCGAACGTAGCGCGCCGGCGGGGGGCGGGTCGAGCCTGCCGCGACAGAGCTGCGACTTGTGCCGGCAGGCGGCATGCCGTCTCCTGCCCGCGTCCTCTCGAGGAACCCACTCCATGCGCATCTCGTGGTTGTTGCCGCTGCTCGCGGCCGTCGTCTCGCCCGCCCAGGACAAGAAAGCTCCGGAGGACACTCCGCCGGCGGCGAAGAACGCCGCGCCGCGCGTGTTCACCGAGTTCCCCGTGCCCGACGTGGCTCCGCTCGACGTCGAGAAGGTCAGCAAGGAGGCGATCGCGTCGCTGATCGCGCTGCAGGAGGGCGACGGCGACGACCAGTGGCCCTACCAGGGCGTCTACCGCGAAGACCGTTCGCCGTCGCCGGTTGGCTACCGCGTCGGCGGCACGTCGATCGCGATCCTCGGGCTGCTGTCGGTGCCGGGCTATCGCACCGACACGGCCCGGCAGGACGTCGTCGCGCGCGGCGTGCGCTTCGTGCTGAAGACGCTCGAGGTGCCGCGCATGCAGGAGGAATTCGTCGGCAACTACGACGTGCGCGGTTGGGGCCATGTCTACGGCCTGCTGATGCTGCAGGCGCTGCAGGAGGCGAAGGCGGTGCCCCCGGATCTCACCGAGCAGGTCGCGGCGAAGGAGAAGTGGCTGGTCGAAGTGCTCTGCGCTTCGGCGATCCCCGAAGCCGGTGGTTGGAACTACTCGCGGCCGCGCGGCTACAAGAGCCCGCGAAACACCGCGTCGCCGTTCATGACCGCGCCGGCCCTGCAGGCGCTGTTCCTGGCGAAGCAGCGCGGCCAAAGCGTGCCCGACGCGGTGATCACGCAAGCGCTCGACGCGCTCGAACGGGCGCGCGCGAAGCCGGGTGGCTACGCCTACGGCGCGCCGGCGAAGAGCCAGAACGACGTCGAGGAGCCGCAGCTGACGATGATGGACAAGACGCCGAGCTCGGCGGCGCGCGCGGCGGCGTGCGAAGTGACGCTGTTGCTCGCCGGCCGCGGCGACCTGCAGCGGCTCGAGCGCGCGGTCGACCTGTTCTTCGCGCACTGGGACGACCTCGCGGTGCGCAAGAGCCAGACCGGCACGCACATCGCGCCGTACGGCATCGCGCCGTACTACTTCCTCTACGGCCACGTCTACGCGGCGCAGGCGATCGAGTTCGTGCCCGACGAGAAGAAGCGGGAGGCGCTGCGCGGCAAGATGCGCGCGATGCTGGCGAAGTCGCGCGAAGCCGACGGCAGCTGGAACGACCGCCAGTTCGAACGTTCGGGCGGCTACGGCACGGCGATGGCGCTGCTCGCGATGCACATGCCGCACCTGCCGAAGATGCCGACGTGGACGCCGAGCGGCGAGCCGGCGAAGGCGAGTGCGCCGAGCCAGGACGCCGGCGCGGGCAAGTAGGACTTCGGAACGGGGAGGATCCCTACTTCGCCGTTCAGCGGCCGCCGCGGTGCACCTGCTGCGGCGTCGCCTGGTCGGTCGGCATCACCACGATGCTGTCGAGGTTGACGTGCTTCGGCCGCGTCGCCGCGAACACCACGCAGTCGGCGACGTCCTCGGCGCGCAGCGGCCGCGTGTCGTGGTAGACCTTCGCCGCGCGGTCCTGGTCGCCGCGGAAGCGCACGAGCGAGAACTCGGTCTCGACCATGCCCGGGTCGACGCTGGTGACGCGGATGCCGCTGCCGAGCGTCTCCATGCGGATCGCCTCGCAGATCGGCTGCAGCGCGCGCTTGCTGCCGCAGTAGACGCCGCCGCCGGCGTAGGCCTTGTGGCCGGCGATCGAGCCGATGACGACGATGTGGCCAGACTTGTGCTCCAGCATGTGCGGCAGCACGCGGCGCGTGACCTCGAGCAGGCCGAGCACGTTGGTCTCGAGCATCTCGCGCCACGCTTCGCCGGTGCCTTCGGCGATCTTCTCGGTGCCGCGCGCGAGGCCGGCGTTGTTGACCAGCACGTCGATCGGCCCGTGCTTGGCGATCGCGGCGGCGACGAAGCGTTCGACGCTGCCGGGCTTGGTGACGTCGAGCGGGTGGGCGAACGCGGTCGGCACGACTTCGTGCAGGCGGTCGCTGCGGCGGGCGCCGAGCGACAGGCGATCGCCAAGCGCGGCGAACGCCTTGGCGCAGGCGGCGCCGATGCCCGAACTGGCGCCGGTGATGACGACGTGGCGGCTCATCGCCGCAGGATACGTCAGCGACCGAGCAGCAGCACGATCTGCACGATCTGCTCGAGCAGCGACAGCAGCGCGATGCCGACGACGACCTTGCGCACCGCCGCCGAGCCCTTCCTGACCGTCCATTTGCTGGCGAGGTAGCTGCCGGTCGCCGTGCCGACCGCGAGGCATGCGGCCGGGCCCCAGGCGATCACCGGTGCCTGGCCCTCGAGCAGGTGTGGTGCGAGCACGAACCCGATCAGGCTCGCCACCGAGGACGCGATCACGATGACTCCCTTGGCGGCGTTGACGGCGAGCAGGTCGCGTTCGTAGGTGGCGACGAGGACCAGCGTCGCGACGAAGCCGGTGCCGATCTGCGCGAATCCCATGTGCACCCCGATCGCCACGCAGCCAAGCGGCCCGAGCCAGCGTGAGGTGCTCGGCTCACGGGCACCGCCGTTCGCCGCGTGCCGCCATTGCTGCAAGAGCAGCAGCACCAGGACGACTGCCAGGTAGCCGCGGAACACGAGGTCGTTCGCCCTGAGCGCGAGCAGGTTGCCGACCAGGGCACCGGGGACCGCGAACAGCGCCAGTCGCCAGACGCGGGTTGGCGGCCGCACGCCGGCGCGGAGGAAGCCGAGCCATGCGAACAGGCCGACCCCGATGGCTCCCAGTCGCGACGACGGGTTGGCGACTGCGAGCGGCAGGCCGCAGGCGTACTGGAACGCCCACAGCGCGAAGATGCCGGCGCCGCCGGCGACGTTGTTGATCGCGCCCATGCCGAGGCCGGCAAGGACCGTGATCAGGATGGCGGTGAGGTCCACGCGGCTCGGTCGATCAGCCGAGCAGGTCCTTCACCATCTCGCGCTCGTCGGTCAGTTCCTTCCAGGTGATCGCGGCCTTCTGCTTGCTGAAGTCGCTCATGCTCAGGCCCTGGACGATCTTCCAGTTGCCCTTGCCGTCGGTCGTGCACGGGAAACCGCTGACGATGCCCTCCGGCGTGCCGTAGCTGCCGTCGCTGTAGACGCACAGCGCCACCGAGTCGGCGGCGGTGTTGACCGTGTAGAGGCTCTTCGCGTGGTCGCACGCGGCCTGCGCCGCCGACAGCGCCGACGACTTGCCGCGCGCCTCGATGATCGCCTTGCCGCGCTCCTGCACCGTCTTCATGAACGGCCCCTGCAGCCAGGCGTCGTCGGCGACCACCTTCGCCGCCGGCTGTCCGGCGATCGTCGCGTGGTGCCAGTCGGGATACTGCGTGTTGCTGTGGTTGCCCCAGATGATGACGTTCTTGACGTCGCTCCAGTGCGCGCCGGCCTTGAGCGCCAGCTGCGCCTTGGCGCGGTTCTGGTCGAGGCGCGTCATCGCGGTGAAGCGCTCGGCCGGCACGCCCTTGGCGTTCTTCATCGCGATCAGGCAGTTGGTG
>CANGSN010000257.1 GCA_947455805.1 Planctomycetota bacterium | reverse complement strand
ACGCCGCGGTGGTGGAACGCGACTTTGTACCAGCTGACCATGTGCTCGAGCAGGACGGGGCGGTCGACGCCGACCGACTCCGCCAAGTGCAGAACGCGCACCTCGAGGTCGTCGAGCGGGGCCGCGAACGTCGACGGCAAGCCGTCGGCGAGCAGTTCGGGGTGCTGCTGTTCCAGCACGTGGAGCGCCGCCGACGCGTAGGCGCGGGCGGAAGAACGCAGCAGGCTGGCGGCGGCGATCGACGTCACAGGCACGTTGTAGGAGATCGCCGATCGTTCGCTCAAGGATGCGTCGGCGAGCGCCGCCGCCAGCCGGCTCGGCCGAGGGCCGGAAAGGGCCGCTACCAACGCCGGCACCTCGACGATCCGCACGCCGAGTGCATCCAACCCGCCCTCGGCCGACGAAATGCGCGCGGCCGCTCGGAAGACGCAGGTCGCCTGCGCTGCGGCTACACCCCACGATCCACCCCCGATCCCCATGAAGCTCCTGCCCCTGATCTCCGCCGCGCTGCTCCCCCTGACCTTCGCCTTCGCCCAAGACGACAAGGCGACGAAGCCGACGATCGTCCAGATCGCCGCCGACGCCGGCACGTTCCACACGCTCGTCGCCGCGGTCAAGGCCGCCGGCCTCGCCGAGACGCTGTCGGGCCCGGGCCCGTTCACCGTGTTCGCGCCGACCGACGAGGCGTTCGCCAAGCTCGGCAAGGACACCATCGACACGCTGCTGAAGCCGGAGAACAAGGCCAAGCTGCAGTCGATCCTGACCTACCACGTGGTCGCGGGTGAAGTCCCGGCCGCCAAGGTCGTCGGCCTGAAGAGCGCCAAGACCGTGCAGGGCTGCGAGGTCGCGATCTCCGTCGCCGACGGCAAGGTCAAGGTCGGCGGCGCCAACGTCGTCAAGACCGACATCATGGGCAAGAACGGCGTCATCCACGTCATCGACAGCGTCATCCTGCCGCCGAGCCTCGTCGACGTCGCCAAGCAGGCCGGTGCGTTCGGCACGCTGCTGCAGGCCGCCGTCGCCGCCGGCCTCGCCGACACGCTGGCCAAGGACGGCCCGTTCACCGTGTTCGCGCCGACCGACGCCGCCTTCACCAAGCTCGGCAAGGACACGATCACGACGCTGCTGAAGCCGGAGAACAAGGACAAGCTCGCCGCCATCCTGAAGCACCACGTCGTCGCCGGCACCGTGCTCGCGGCCGACGCGATGAAGCTGAAGGAAGCGACCACGATCGCCGGCACCAAGCTGGCGCTCAAGGTCGACGGCAAGACCCTGACGGTGGGCGGCGCCAACGTCGTCACGGCCAACGTGCTGGCCGGCAACGGTGTCATCCACGTCGTCGACACGGTCATCGTGCCGGCGTCGAACTGAGGGCGGCACCCCGCCGACCATGACCCAGGGAACTCTTGCGATGGCTCCCACACCTCGCTTGTCCGGCGGCAGCCCTGGGTCTGTAATGCGGCTTCTACGCCCCCGCATGATGGACTGCCTGCTCCCCAAGATCGCCGCCGGTGACCCCACTGCGGTCGACACGTTCCTGAAGCGTCACTCGCACATGGTGTGGGGACTGGCCCGCCGCTTCTGCCGATCGGCGGAGGATGCGGAGGACGCGACGCAAGAGATCTTCGTCGACGTGTGGAAGAGCGCCGCCCGCTACGACGCGGCGCACGGCAGTGAGGTCACCTTCTTGATGACCATCGCGCGCCGCCGCTTGATCGATCGCGCGCGCCGGGCTGGCCGCCGCCCAGCGGCCGAGCTGCTCGAGGATGCGGGCACGATCGCCGCCGCCCCCCACAAGGATCGCGCCGAGCTCCACGATGAAGTGCAGCGCGCGCAGCAGGCCCTGTCGCAGCTGCGCCCCGAACAGCGTGAAGTGCTGGACCTCGCTCTCGGCCAGGGCCGCACTCATCAGGAAATCTCCGCGGCGATCGGCATCCCGCTGGGCACGGTGAAGAGCCATGCCCGGCGCGGCCTGATCCGCCTCCGCGAGATGCTCGGCGTCGAAGCGCCGCCGACCACGCCCAGCAGCGATGGAGGTGCATCGTGAACCACCGAGCCCAAAACGACGATCCGCGCGAATTGGTGGCCGAGGCCATCGTCTTCGCCCACGAGGCGGATGCAGCCACGGCATCGCCCGGCGCCGCGACCAACGGCGTCTCGAACGCAGAACGCCGCGCCCTGGAGCGGACCGCGGCCCTGGCCAGCGCCGCCTGTGCGCAGCCTCAGCCGCTGCCACTGCGCCTGCAGCAGAGCCTCGCTGCCGCCGGGTTGGCGTTCTGCGCCGAACGATCGCACCCAGCTCCGCAAGCGGCGGCGTCGCCTGCGCTCGGCAGCGGCTTCGTGACCTCGTTGTCGCGACGACCCTGGCGTTCGTGGCTCGGTGGCGCCTGCACTGGCGCCGCGGCGGCCGCCGCCGCGCTGTGGATCGCGTTCGTGCAGCCCGGGCAGCGCGAGTGCGAACTGTGGCAACAGCGCCACGGGGCGACCGATGCCGAGCTCGCGGCGAGTTCGAAGCAGTTGGCGTCACGCACGCAGCAGCTGGCTACCCAGACCGAACTCCTGGCGACGCGCGACCGGCAGCTGGCCGAACAGACGGCCGCACTCGCGGCCCTGCGCCCGACCGAAGCCGAACTGCGCGCGCAGCGGGCCGCCGTGCTGGCCAGCGACCACCAGGCCTTCCACCGCGAGTGGAAACCGGGCCCGGGCGCTCGCGACAGCCGCTTCAGCGGCGACGTCGTCTGGAGCCAAGAACGCCAGGACGGTTGGTTGTCGTTCCGCGGCTTGCCGAAGCTGGACCCAGACCACGCCTACCAGCTGTGGATCGTCGACCAGCGGCGCGAAGGTCCGCCGGTCGACGGCGGCCTGTTCACCATCCAAAATCCCGAGGCCGAGACGCTGGTGCCGATCCACGCGCACCTGCGGGTCGAGAGCCCGGTCGCGTTCGTCATCACGATCGAGCCGAAGAACGGCGTCGTGGTGTCGAAGCAGGAACACGTCGTCGCCATCGCCGGTTCGTGATCGAGGCGCGAGCCGGCGCGCGCACCGGCCTGCCCTTCACGTGGCGCTCCCCCTGACGCGTCAGCTGGTCGCGGGCCGCAACTGCCGACCATCTCGTGCTTGCACGCCGGCGGGATGGTCGCTACCTTCCCGCGCCCCGATCTGCCGCAAGGCCGGCCGGGCCTGGTCGGGCAGATAGCTCAGTTGGTAGAGCACGGCACTGAAAATGCCGGGGTCGCCAGTTCAACCCTGGCTCTGCCCACCAGTTTTCCTCTCCCGCACTCGCTGCGGACGCGACTCGCCGAGGTGGCTGGAGCCGCGAGCACTCGCCGAGCCGGCGTCACCCCACAGCCGAGCCCGTCTCGTCCGATTTCCTGCCGCGAAGCCGAACTGCTTGCGCGGCCGGGCCTGACACCGCAGCTGCGCTTGCTGCTGCTCTCGCCGCGCGCACTGCGTCACTGCCATGCCGACGGCGCCATCGCCGCGCTGCATCGCTGGGCGCAGGTCCTGGGCGACGTCGACCGCAGCGAGCTCCCGATCCACGGCGACGACGCCGTGCAGTTGTTCGGCTGGTATCTTCGCCACGTCACCGAAGTCGATCCCGACCGGCTGCGCGTGACGCTGGAGGTTCTCTTGCAACGACCCGAAACCCCGGTCATGAGCACCGCCACCCGACTCCACGCCAAGGGCCGCGTCGCCGCCCTGCTTCGCCTTCTCCAGAAGCGCTTCGGCCCACTGCCAACCAACGTCGAGCCGCGCCTCGCCGCCGCCACCAGCGAGCAGCTCGACCGCTACCTCGACCGCGTGCTCGACGCAGCCTCCCTCGCCGAAGTGCTCGCCGACTGATCGCCGCCTCCGCAGGCCGGAAGACCGTGCCGAGCCTCTGGTGCGGCATCGGCCGTTGGCCATGGCAACGCCACCGTGGCGACCGGGCACGAACTGCAGCAAGCACTGCCACAGCGCCCCGGGCCTCCGGATGACCTGGGCATGAGCAACATCAAGACGCCGGTCGAGTCGTTCGAAGTGCTGGAGCTCGAGGACAACTCCAAGATCCAGGTGCACGTCGAGTCGTGCACCGAGGTCGGCAACGCCGGCAAGCCCGGCCTGCCGGTCCTCTACATGGGCCTCGCGAGATCCGACCATGCCTGCCCCTGCTCCCGTCGGCGCCGCGATCCGCGGTTGGTTCGAAGCCCTGATCGCCGGCGATGCCCGCGGGCTCGCGCGAGCGGCGCTGCCGCATCCCGAACTGGCGGAACTCGCCCTCCATCGGCCGAGTGCCGAGGTCTCGGCACGACTTCGCGCCGAGCTGGCGTCGCCGCAGATCCGCGTGCTCGAACTCGGCAACGAACGCGCGCTGGCGCAGGTCTACGTCGGTGGCACGGTGCAGCTGCTGCCGCTGCAGGGCCACGGCCACGACGTGAAGATCGACGCGCGCTACCTGCTCGCCGCGCGACACGGCGACGACGCGCCGCGCGCCGCCGCCCGGCGAACACGGCCAGCTCGAACTCGTCGTCGACGTGCTGGCACTGGCCGAGCTCGCCGTCGGCGAACCGTTCCCGACGCCGAGCGGCCTGCAGTTCGTGACGCCGCGCCACCAGGAGATGGGCATCCGCGTCTACCGCGGCCTCGTGCCCGACGGCGAACTGCCGTTCCTGCTGCGCCAGCGCGACTCTGCCTGGAAGGTCATCCCGTTCCACTTCGTGCAGGCCGTCGTCGTCGCCCGCGGCGGCACCCTGCGCCCTGTCACCGGCAACGGCGGCACCGCCACGCAGACGCCATGAACAAGACCCGCACGTTCGCCTGCCAGGGCACCCTGGCGGCGCTCGACTTCACCGTCGAAGTGCCCGCCGACTGGGCGCCGATCGACCTGCCGCGCGAGAACGTCGACTTCGACGACACCAGCAAGTTCGCGCCGCTGGCGATGCTGATGGCGCCGTACGCGGCGATCCTGTTCACCGTCGCCGCGCGCCCTGCGCACGCCAGCGGCACGCTGGCGCAGTGGATGCAGTACGTGGCCTCTGCGCACGGTGTCGCCATCGAAGGCTTCGAGGCGCAGCGGCTCGGCGCACTCGACGGCGTCGGCACCTGGGGCACGCAGACCGACGGCGACGCGGTGATGCGCGCGCGCATCGTCTTCGTCGAGGACGGCGAGCGCCTGCTGCACGTCGTCTGCATGGCGCCCGAAGGCCTGT
>CANGSN010000256.1 GCA_947455805.1 Planctomycetota bacterium | reverse complement strand
TGCCGGCCACGCGCGGCACGCCGCCGGAACTCGAAGCCGCCGTGCACGATCTCGCGCAGGTCTCGCCGCTCGGCAAGCGCAACCTGCTCGCGGCGTGCGGCGAAGCCGCCGGTGCCGACGGCACGTTGGCGCCCGACGAGGTCGATCTGCTGCGCGCGCTGGCCGAGACGTGGGATTGCCCGATGCCACTGCCGATTGGCGGCTGACGCCGCGGCTGTGCCGAAGCGCCGATGCAGGCGGCGCTCCCGGAACGGGACGTCGATGGCACGCGGAGTTGCCGTTCGCCCGCGTCGGACCGATACGCGGCTCGGCGAGGGGGAGAAGAAACCATGAACTGGCATTTCGAGGCATGGATCGCAGGCGCCGCCGGCGGTGCCGCACTGATGGGGGCGACCACCGGTGCAGGGCCATGGGCGGCCGGCGCGCTGGCGGCCGGGCTCGCGTTCGCGGCCGCCCGCAGCAGCGTGCATCGCCATCGTGCGCATGCGGCGGCGCTGCAGCAGGCGCTGCAGCGGCGCGACGAGCAGCTCGCGCACACCGCGCACGAACTGCGCACGCCGCTGACGTCGGTGCTGACCGCGCTGGAACTGCTGCGCGAGGGCTACGCCACCACGCGCGCGGAGACCGAGGAGTTCCTCGACGAAGCGGACCTGGCCGCGCGCCATCTCGCCTTCCTGGTCAACGACGTACTCGACGGCGCGTCGATGGCCGCGGGCCGCCTGCGCCTCGACCTCGGCGACCATCGCGTCGGTGCGCTCGTCGCCGACGGCCTGCGCGTGCTCGGTTTGCAGGCGGAGCGGCGCGGCATCGCGGTGGCGGCCACCCCGATTCCGGCGGACCTGGCCGCGCACACCGATCCGCGGCGGTTCCTGCAGGTGCTGTTCAACCTGGTCGGCAACGCCGTGAAGTTCTCGGCGCCGGGCCAACCGGTGCGCATCGACGTCGCCGCCGAGGCCGCGACCGTGCGTGTCACCGTCGTCGACCACGGTCCTGGCGTGCCGCGCGAACTGGTGCCGCGGCTGTTCGAACCGTTCGAACGCGGCAGCAGCCACGGCCAGGCGAGCACCGGGCTCGGCCTGCACATCACGCGCCTGCTGGTCGAGCAGATGCACGGCCGCATCGGCTACCGGCCGGGGCGCGAGCGCGGCTCCGAGTTCTGGTTCGAACTGCCGCGCACGGTCGTCCTCGACGCGACGATTGCGCCGAAGGCCGCCGCGGCTCGATGATGCGGGGATGCCGGTCCGCTCGGGTTCCTTGTTCGTCCTCGTCGCCACACTCGTCGGCACGCTCGTGCCGACGCTCACGGCGCAGTCGACGTCGACCCAAGAGCCGAAGGCTCCCGCTGCGGCTGCGTCGACACCGCCGGAGCCGGGCCCGAACGAGCAGCGGTTCCGCAACCTCGACAACACGTTCGAGCTGATCCTGCCGAAGGACTGGCGCGCGCTGGCACCGAACGAAGCGCGGCGCATCGGCGAGAACCCGAACGCCCCGGCGACGCTGTGCCTGGCGCAGCCGCGCGCCTTCTACGCGGTCGGTCCGGTCGACGCGTGGCTCGCCGGCGACTTCACCGGGGCATGGATCTACGTCGTCGAGACCGAGGACGAGTGGTATGTCGAGGACGACTTCGCCGAGGTGCTGGCCGAGAGCTGGCGCCAGCTCAGCGAGCGCAAGGGCGAACAGAACGAGTTGTCGCAGGTCGAACGGCGGCCCGTCGGCCTGCAGCAATACGTCGCCGTGGTGGCCCAACGGCGGAGCACCCCGCCGAAGCCGCGGCCGGCACTGCACAGCCTCGACGTGCACAGCCCCTGTGGCGGCCGCCAGCTGACACTGTCGTTCCAGTGCGTGGCGGACGCGTTCCCGCGATGGGAACCGGAGTTCCAGCGCATGCTGGCGAGCCTGCGGTTCGCCCGCCCACCGCGCAGCAAGGGCTCGCTCGGCGACCGCATGTGGACGCCGATCCTGACCGGCGGTGCCGTCAGCCTCGTGCTGCTCGTGCTCTACAAGCGACGACAGCGGCTGAGCCGCGGTTGAGCGGGGCCCCCGGGCCGCCTAGACTGCGGGCCGGCGCGGTTTGCAGGCTGCGGTCCGTGGCTCCGGCCGCCGACCGGGTCACCCCAGGCAGCGCGCCCCTCCGACAGACATCCCGCCTTGAAGAAGAAATCCACGCCGAAAGGGCCGCGCCTGCTCGACAAGCACCTGATCGAGGCCGGGCAGCAGTGCCAGAAGCGTCTCTGGCTCGACTACCACCAGCCGACGACGACCGAGCCGTCGGCGATGCGCCAGGCGATGTCGGCCGCCGGCGAACAGCTGCGCGCGCTGGCGCGCGTGGCGTTCCCGAAGGGCGTGACCATCGACGGCAAGGACGCTGAAGCCGCCGCTGCGGCGACGCGCGAACAACTCGCGGCCGGCACGCCGGTGCTGTTCGGCGCCACGTTCGTCGCCGACGGCGTCGAGGCGCGCAGCGACATCCTGGTCGTGCACAAGGACGGCGCGATCGACCTGTTCGAGGTCAAGTCGGGCACCAAGGCCAATCCGCGCTACGTCGCCGACCTGGCGCTGCAGGCGCACGTGCTCGCCGCCTGCGGCCACAAGTTGCGCGCCGCCTACCTGCTGACCGTCAACCCGAAGTACGCGCACAAGGAAGGCGCCGACTACCCGCCGATGCAGCTGCTGCGCAGCGCCGATGTGACGACGAAGGTGCAGCGCCACGTCGAAGCCATGCGCCGCCGGCTGCAGGTGTTCCAGCGCTCGATCGCCGACGAAGGCGTGCTGCAGCTGCCGACCGGCACGTTCTGCACGTCGCCGCTGCCGTGCCCGCACCTCGAGCGCTGCCGCAAGGAAGGGCCGGAGCTGCCGCTGCGCGATCTGCCGGAACTGACCCGCCCTCTCGAACAGGAACTGCACAAGGAAGGCATCGAGGACCTGCGTGGCCTCGACCGCGACCGCGAAGGCCTGACGCCGCGCCAGAAGCGCACGCTCGAGGCGGTGCAGGAGAACAAGACGATCGTCGAACCGTTCGTCGAGTCGGAGCTGAAGCAGTGCAGCAAGCCGCTGCACTTCCTGGCCATCGCCGGCGCCACCGAGGCGCTGCCGCGTTTCGACGCGCAGCGGCCGTGGCGCTTCATGCCCTACGGCTGGGCGGCTCACACCGTGCACGCCGACGGCCGCGTCGAGACCGCGTCGTTCGTGCACGTCGAACGCACCGACCCGCGCCCAGGCTTCGCGACGTCGCTGCAGAAGCACCTCGAGGTCGGCGGCACCATCGTCTGCTGGAACGACGAAGTGCTCGACGAACTGCGCAGCCTGCTCGAGGACCTGCCGAACCACAAGGCCGCCGCGCGCGCCGTCGTCTCGCAGTCGCACATCGACCTGATGCAGCTGCTCGAGGAAGGCCTCTTCCACCCGCAACTGCGTTCCTACGCCGACCTGCGGCAGAGCGTCGCCGTGCTGCTCGGCGACAAGTCCGGCGACGAGCTCGCGGTGTTCGGCGAAGAAGCGTTGGTCGGCGCGCTGGCGAAGGCCCAGGCGCCGCGCGTGCGCTCGACGACGCGCGACAAGATCGCCGCCGACCTGCTGGCCGGGCTGACCTGGACCTGCGAACGGCTGCGCAAGCTCTACGAGACCTACGGGGGCGTCGCGGCGCCGCCGCCGAAGCCGAAGCCGCCGACCGTGGCGCGCGCGGCGAAGCCGCTGCCGAAGCCGTTGCCGAAGCCGACCGAGTGAGCCGGTGTCACGCCGCCGCGTAGGCGGACAGCAGCGTCGACATCTCGCGGTCCTGGTCGAAGCGGCGCTGGAAGTCCTCGCGCACGCGCACGCCGAGCGCACCGGCCGCCGAGCGATTGCGGCACAAGGCGAGGATCTGCTTCGCCATGTCCTCTTCGGTGGCGAACAGCAGGCCGGTCTCCTTGTGGCGGATCAGCTCGCGGTTGCCCGGCACGTCGGCGGCGACCAGCGGGCGGCCCAGGATGCCGGCCTCGAGGAGCGTCGGTGAGGCGCCTTCGCTGAACGACGTGTTGAGCACGACGTCGGCGTCGAGATACGCAGCGCCCATCCGGTCGTGTGCCAGAGTCGGCAGCACCCGCACGCCCGGCTGCTGTTGGCACAAGCGGCGCACCTCGGCCGCGTAGGTCGGATCCTGGTCGGGACCGGCGACGATCAGCTCGACGTCGGCTCCGGCGGCGCGCAACACACCGGCGACGGCGATCGCACGGTGCTGTCCCTTGATCGGCCGCAGGCCTCCCGGTAGCAGCACCAGGAAGCGCTGGCGAGGGATGCCGAGCGAACGGCGCAGGTCGGTGCCGGTCGTCAGCAGGCGCACGGCGGCGCGCGGCACGACGTCGATCTTGCCGACCGCGTCGGGAACGCGTTCTTCGAGGGTGACACCGGCCTCGGGTGTCGGCACCAGCACGCGGTGCGCGCGGCGCACGACCTCGCAGACGATCGGGCCGTGCTCGTCGCCGAGCATGTCGTGGTGAAGATCCTCGCCGCTCAGGGACACGACCCACGGTGTGCGCAGGCCGAGCAGGTGCACGCCGCAACGCAGAGCATCGTGCGCGTGCACGATGTCGGGACGGAAGCGCCCGATGGTGCCTTCCAGCGACTGCTTCAACCCACCTTCGCTGGTGCCGCCGAACAGTTCACACAAGTGGCCGCGGCCCTGCAGGCCTTCCCGCCAGCGGCGCACGGTCGCGATGCCACCCAGGAACAGGTGGGTCGGCGACGGGGTCATCAGCAGCACCTTCACGCGAGCTTCTTTCGGCCAGCGCAAGGCGGCGGCTTCACCGCGAACGGGCGGGACAGGAGGCGCGCAGCGCCCGCACGCGCGCTGGATCGACTGGCGCGTGCACCTGGCCGTCGACCTTGCACGAGCTGCCGACGATGGCGCCGTCGCACCGGGACCACAGCTGCGCTGCATTGTCGACGCCGAGGCCGGAGCCGAGCCAGATCGGGAACGCCCCGACCGCCGCCCGCACGGTGTCGAGAAGCGTGACGTCGACCGGGGCACCGGTGCGCGCGCCCGACAGCACGAGGCCGTCGGCGCCGGACCGTTCGGCCAGGTCGCGGGCGCCGGCGGCGACGTCGACCGGAGCCAGCGGGGCGGCGTGCTTCACCAGATAGTCGGCCAGCAGAACCACGTCGCGGCGCAGCCGAGTGCGGTAGTCGGCGAGCCGCGCAGCCTCGCCTTCGACGACACCCTGGTCGGTCACGTAGG
>CANGSN010000255.1 GCA_947455805.1 Planctomycetota bacterium | reverse complement strand
GGCGGCGCGTGATGGCGCCGCTACTTCGGCTGGCCAGCGGAAGTAGCGGCGGCGCGTGATGGCGCCGCTACTTCGGCTGGCCAGCGGGCGTCTGGCCGCCGACCATGTTGCGCAGACGCTCGGCGGCAGTTCGCACTTCGTCGACGTCGAGCGTCACCACCACGAGGCCACCGGCGACCACTTCGCCCGGGGTCGCGCGCGCCAGCGGGAACCCGAGGTTGCCCAACCGCAGGTAGATGGTCAGCCGGTGCATGCCATCACCGATCGGCAACGCGGTGCGGCCGTCGACGAAGCGGTCGTCGCGCACCTCCGGCAGCAACCTGCTCTCCAGTCGTCTCGACGAACCTCCGTAGCGACAGCGAGCCTCGGGAGGCACGGCGGTCGCTGGCGCCAACGACGCCACCACCAGCATGCCTTCCGGCACCTCGGTGCCCGGGGCGAGCGCCAATTCGAGCTTCGGCCACGGCCGCATGACCGCCACCACCGCGTCGCCAGCGACCGCGACGCGCTGCGGCACGAACCCATCGCCGACGACCAGCAGTTCGCGCACGGAGCGCCCGAGCAGCAGCTGACTGCGCAACTCGGACTGCGCGGTGCCGCCCCAGATCGCGTCGGCGGTGAGCGGCTGGGGCTGCGGGAAGATCCCCCGCTGCTGCCGCGGCAGCGGTTCGCCGTCGGCTCGGCGCAGTTCGACCTGCACCCAACGAAGCCACTCGCGCAGATCGAGCGACTGCGGCTCGGCACCTGCCAGCGCTGGCAGCACGATGCCCGGCCGCTGGTGCAGCGGCGCGCCGTGGCCCGGCAACTCGACGCACAGCGTGTAGGTCCCCGGCGGCAGGCCTGCCCAGGTGGCGCGCAACATCTCGTCGTTGCGACGTTCCAGTCGCGCCCGCCGCGGATCCGGCAGGCTCGCGAACGGCATGTCGTCGTCGAGCGGTGCGAGCACGGTGGCGTCGGCGGGCCCACCACGCAGCACCAAATGGAGAGCGTCGAGACTACCGCCGGTCGGCAGCGATGCATCGAGCGCCCACGTGGCGCCCACCACGACCGGGATCGCGAGCCCGCGCTGCCCCGGCGTGAACTCCACCGGCGCCACCGGCTGCAAGTGCGCACTGGCCACCAGGAGGCGCAATCGATCCTGCTTCGGCTTGCCGTTCACGACGAACGTGCCGTCGTCGGCGACGAGGGCGCGGAACGAGTACCCCGCCTGCCACTGCACACCCTCCGCATGCGTGCGACCACTCTGCACCACGACACCCACGCGGCCCTGCACCGGCGGCGTGTAGCCGACGAGGCGACCAGCACAGACAACCGGTTCCGCTTGCAGGCGAAGGTCGCCGAGGTCGTTGACGCCGATCTGCAGCTTGCGCGGTTCGGCCTGGCATTGCATGCCTTCGCCAGCGATCACGGCCTCCAGTTCGAACTTCTCGAGCCGGGCCTCCTGCTCCTCTCCCGGCTTGCCCTTGCGCGCGGCGAAGACTCGGAGGAACCCTCCGTCGACGTCGACCTGCAGTGGACCGCTGCCACTGACCCACGTCATTGCATAGGAGAGTCCTGCGACCTGGCCCGCGAAGGGTCGTCCCTCTTGGTCGAGCACCCGCCCACGCAGGACCATGGCACGGTCCGCGAGTTCGATTTCGTGCCGCACGGCAAGACCGGGCACAGCCGGTCCCGCAACGGCCATGGCCGGCAGCAGACCTTCGCCGAGGCCGCGCACGAACAAGGTCGACTGCACCGGCACGAACGGGAAGTGCGCCCACCCATCGACGTCGACCGGCTGGTTCCACTCCAGGTTGCCGGTGTCGGAGTCCTCCTCGGGTCCGGCATGCAGCGCGATCGTCTCGATCCCGGGCATCGGCTTGCCCGCGAGCAGGAACCGCACCGCCAGCGCACCACACGGCGGCAACTGCAGCACGACGGGCTCGGTCGGCATCGGCGCCGCCGCATCGAGCACGGCCCGGATCGGCGGCAAGCCGTGGATCGACACCAGCACCACGAGGGCAACCGCAGGATCGTTGCCGTGCCCATCTGCCTGGCCACGCACCACCAGATGCACGTGCGGGAACGTGGCGAGTCCGTTGCGGTCGGTGTCGCGATCGTCGCCGATCACCATGTCGCGCTCGCTGCCGTCGGCGAGGCGACGGCGCAGATCGACCGGCACGTCGACTGCCGGCCGGCCTGCCGCATCGCGCACGAGCACGCGCAACGTCTCGTCGGCGACCAGCACGAGGCGGTGGCCGTCGGCTGGCGGTTCCGGAGCGCCTGCGATGTGGAGAAGCCCGTAGCGGCCTCCGTGTCGACCATGCAGCGACACGCCACGGCGATGCGCGAACAATCGCAGCCGCCCGTTCGCGTCGCTGCGCGCCGGGCGCCCGAAGCGCTCGGCGAGTGCGTCCGGCTCACGCGACAGCGCGCGGAACTCCTCCGGCGGCAGCGTGCGGTAGCGAGCGCGAATCGCCTCGTCGACGCCCCAGACCTCGGCCCCGGCGATCGGCTGCTGCGAAGCGCCGTCGACGACGAGCACGTCGTAGTAGCGGCCGTCGGCAGCGGCGAGTTCGCTGTTCGCAGCGGAGGCATCGGCGGCGGCAGTGCGCTCGGCAAGGTTCGCGGCATCGCTCGCCGGCGCCATGGCAGGCGCTGCAGGAACGTTCGCGACGGCTGGCGGCGTCGACGGCTGTTCCGCCGGCACCGGCGTCAACTCGTCACCGCGTTGCCACCACCACAGCGACAGCAGGGCGAGCGCAGCGAGCAGCAACAGCAGCGAGGCCTTCTTCATGCTTCGTCTCCGCGAGCGACGTTACCGCACTTCGCCTCAGCGACCACGCGGCTCGTCACTTCGCCTTCTCCTGCGCCGCCAGCCCCAAGGCCGCCGCGGCAACCTCCACGGCATCCAGCGTGATCGCCACTGGCGCACCGGCGGAGACTTCGACCGGCGTCGCGCTGCGCATCCGCCACTGGCGATCCCCGCGCCGCATCGTCACCGACAGAGTGCTCGGCCCATCGCCGACCACCACCGTCCCGGACGACACACCACGACGCAGCACCGCGACGTCCAAGCTCGGCTGCAGCAGGCCTTCGATGTCGCCGAGCACACCGACGCCGGAGGTGGCACCGTAGGTCCCATCCGACTGCGGACGCTGCGCGCGCGCCGCGACGTGCAGTTCGCAACCTTCCGGCAACGCGACGCCGTCGGCGAGCACGAGATCCAGGCGCGGCCACGGCTCGAGGCGGACCTGGACCTGGTCCACGTCCGCTGGCACGACGACCGAAGCGGGTCGGAAGCCCCGGTTCGCGACCAGCAAGCGCCTGGGCTGCTTCGGCAACAGCACGCGTTGGTTGCCCGGATGCAGCAGCGTGCCCATCCACTGCTTCGGCTGCGCTTGCGGGAACGGAACGGCGAAACCGTTGCGCGCGATCTCGTTGCCGTACGCGTCGACGAGCTGCAGCGTCACCAGATGCGCAACCTCGCGCAGGTCGAGCGGCGACAAGCGCGGATCCGCTGCACTGGGCGACGGCACGACGACGTCCGGCAGTTCGAGCAGCGGCTCGGCCCAGCCGACCAACGCCACACGCAAGGTGTAGGTGCCGGGTTCGACCGCGTGCCAACGAACGCCCGCGCCATGGTCGGGCAACGGGTGCGCGAACCCCCGGCGGTGTTCGGGCACGGAACCGCCCCGATCCGCCGCCTTCGGGGGCGACGGTGGCGCCGATCCACCGACGAGATCGAGGACCAACTGCGTCGCATCCGCCCCGGCCGGCAGTCGGCAGCGGACCTCGAACCGAGCCCCGCTCTGCATCGCGACGACCAGGTCCTGCTGCCCGAGCCGGAACTCGACCGGCGCCACCGGCAAGTGGTCGCGCGCGAGGATGCGCAGCCGATAGCGCCCCGGCTCGACGCGACCCCGCGCCTCGAACACGCCGTCGCGGCCGACGCCGACCTGGGGTTGCTCCAGTGTGCGCCACGACCGCGTGCGGGACTCGGCATCGAACCCTTCCCGTTCGAGGAACAGCTGCGCCTCCCACATCTCCGGCGCGTAGCCCTCGAGCCGACCGCTGCAGACGAGGGGATCGCCGCCGAAGTGCAGGTCGCCGAGTTCGTTGATGCCGACCTGCAACTCGCGAGGCGACAGCGAGAGGCGCAACTCCGGCCGCTGGTGCGGCGTCAGATCGCACCGATGCAGCTGCAGCGCCGCCTGCCCGCGTGGCCCTCGCAGGCAGAACAGGAAGACCCCCTGGGCATCGGTCGTGGCCATGCCGCCGCCGCTGCTCCCGCTGCTCATGTGGGCAACGGTCACCGAACTGCTGGCCATCGGCTCGCCCCCCGGACCGAACAAACGCCCGCGCAGCACCACCAACTCACGCGTGAGGTCGACCTCCTGCTCGCGCCGCTGCCCGCTGGCGAGGCCTGACACTTCGTTGGATCCGACCGCCACCAGGCTGGTGCCCTGGGGCTCGGCGAACAGGGTTACGCCGGCAGGCAGCCAACGGAACAGCGCCCAGCCGTCGCCGTCGACCGGCTCGGAGACTGCGCGATCGTGCCGGCTCGGCTCGTCCGACGCCGTCGCGTCCACCCGCACCGTGTACAGACCCTGGATCGGCACGCCGGCCACCACGTAGCGAAGTCGCAGCGAGCCCGTCGGGGGCAAGCGCAGCTCGATCGGCTCCTGCAGCGGCAGGTCCTGGTGCGCCACGACGGTGGCAGTGGACTGCAGTCCCGGGATGACGAAGTCGACGACGACATCGATCGTCGACGCGTCGACGGCGAGCCCGAAGCGCCGCATGCGCACCTGCTGCAGGTGGCGGAACGTCGCCACTCCCGCAGCATCGGTGTGGGCGACGGCATCGTCGAGGCCAGGCTGTTCGCCGCCAGAAGGAGCGCGCAACCGCAGGCCGAGCGGAACGCGTTCGGCCGGTTGCCCGAGGGCATCGAGAACGCGGACGCGCAACACCTCGTCGCGCGCCAGCAACAGCCGGTGGCCACCGGCCGGCGGCTCGGACCGGCCGTAGACCATCAACTCGCCGAAGCGGCCGCCAGCGTGCGCGAAGACGTGGCACCCACGATGGTCCGCCGTGATGCGCAACCGCCCATCGCGATCGCTGCGGGTGCGCTGGCCGAACTGTTGCGCGAGCCGCTCCCGGTCGAGCCAGAGGTCGTGTCTCTGCAGGACCGGCAGTTGGCTCACCAGCCGCTCGGTCGCGGCATCGCTCCAGAAGGCCTCGGTGT
>CANGSN010000254.1 GCA_947455805.1 Planctomycetota bacterium | reverse complement strand
CGGCCGACGCTGCTGGCGCGCCTCGCCCCGCCGCTGCGCACGCTGGCGCTCGGCGGCCTCGCCTGGGGCCTGGTGACGCTGATGCTGTGCGACCCGAAGGTGCACCAGAGCGAAGAGATCCCGGACTCCGAGTGGCGCCACCTGGTGCTCGTCTACGACGTGTCGCCGAGCATGCTGCTCAAGGACGCCGGTCCGAACGGCAACCAGACCCGGCACGCCCGCGCGCGCGAACTGCTCGAGTCGCTGTTCTCGCGCGTGCCGATCGGCAAGTTCAAGATCACGGTGATCGCGACCTACAACGGCGCCAAGCCGGTGGTCGAGGACACCAAGGACCTCGAACTGGTGCGCCACCTGCTGTCCGAGGTCGACATGCGCTTCGCCTTCAAGACCGGCAGCACGAAGCTGTTCGACGGCATCGCGGAAGCCGTGCGCATCGCCAAGCCGTGGCGCGTCGGCAGTGCGCTGCTGGTGATCGTCAGCGACGGCGACACGGTGCCCGCGACCGGCATGCCGACGCTGCCGCCGTCGATCGGCGGCACGCTGGTCGTCGGTGTCGGCGACAACCTCGCCGGCAAGTTCATCGCCGGCCACCAGAGCAAGCAGGACGAGAGTGCGCTGCGCCAGGTCGCGATCCGCCTCGGCGGCGAGTTCCACAACGGCAACAAGCGGCACGTGCCGAGCGACGTGATCGCCGCCGCCGCCGCCGATGCGCGCAAGCCGCTGATCGAGCAGCTGTCGTTGCGCGAGTACGCGCTGCTGGTGATCTGCGTCACGTCGACGCTGCTGGCGCTGCTGCCGATGCTGCTGCACTGGTTCGGCGCGCGCTGGCAGCCGGGCATCGCCGTGCGTGACGCGGCGCGCGCGGCGTGATGGCGATGGCGAACGGGAACGGCGAACTGCGCCTGGCCGTCGGCCAGGCGGTGCTGTGGCCGAACGCGTGTTGCACGTGCCTCGCTCCGTCGCCCGCTGAGGTGCTTCGACTGGACGCCTACGCACCACGTTGGTCGGCGCCGGCAACCTGGTCAGTTCCGACCTTCTCTTGTCTCGTGCCCATCTGTGGCGGATGCCGAACCTGGCGCTTGGTGCGGGCGCTCGTGCTCGGCCTGCTGGCGGTGCTCTTCGTCGCCAGTGTGATCTTCGCGGTGGCGGGTGGCGCCGCGAGCTGGCTGCGCGAGCACGCTCCGTCCCTCGGCCTCTCGGCACCGCAGCTGGCGATGCTCGTCGTCGGTCCTTTGCTGATGTGCGCGTGGTTGCTGCGCACGCGCGTCGGTCCACGCGTTCGTCTCGATGCGCGCGCCGCAGTGCTGAGCTTCCCCATGCACGAGTTCGCGAACGGCGCCCGCGTCGTCGAGCGGCTGTCCGCGGGCGAGCGGGCACGGCCCTTGCGCCACGGTACGGGGGCCGGCCTCAGCGGCTTCTGGTCGGTGCATCCATGGAGGAACTGACCCGCGATGCCGTTCGCGACCATCGTGCGGCTGCCGCGTGAAGTGGTGCCAGTGTTCCCCGACCAGTGCTGTGCGTGTGGATCGCAGCGGCCTGGCGAGCAGTTCCGCGCACGCACGCGCCCATTCCGGCTGCGCGACGTCTTCCAGCCTTGGGCGACGTTGCTGGGCGGTTGGGTGCACGTGGAAGTGCCAGCCTGTCCGCCATGTCGATCGCGGATGGCATGGGAGCCTCTGCGGCGTGTGATGCTCGGCCTGTGTGGTTTTGCCCTGAGCCTCTGGCTCGTGCACCCCTGGTGGAGAGACGGGATGCAGCTTCTCGACATCAGCCTGTTCCTGGTCGTGGTCACGACGATGTCGGCGGTGCCAGCCCTGCTCGTGCTGAAGTTCTGGCCGCCAGCGTTCGACTTCACGATCCAAGGTGGGGACAGCGAGTACGAGTTCGCTTCGGCCGAGTACGCGAAGCTGTTCCTGGCCGCCAACCCTGGCGCCGTGCTCGAACGGTGACCACCCAACGCCCTGCCCGCCGTCGCCTCGCCGTCGCCGCCGCCCTGCTAACCACCGGAGCACTCGGCCTCTTGTCGCGCCGCTACCCGCTGCCCGGCTTCCTGGCCGAGTACACCGGCGACGCCGCCTACGCGACCGCCGCGTTCTTCCTGTTCGCCCTGGTCTGGCCCCGGGCCCGGACCGTGACCCTGCTGGCGCTGGCGTTCGCCTTCGCCGCGGCCGTCGAAGCCAGCCAGCTGCTGGCCTGGCCATGGCTGCAGGACCTGCGCGCCACCCGCCTCGGCGGCCTGCTGCTGGGCCACGGCTACCAGACCGCCGACCTCGCCGCGTATGCCGTCGGCGCCCTGCTGGCTGGTTGCGCCGATGTAACTTTCCTCCGGCCCTCCCTGCCGAGCCCGTCCGGACCCGATAGCCTTCCCGACGGCTCGTCCCGCCCGACCTCCGGATCGGGACCAGCCGTCCACTCGGAGACACCCCGATGAGGAACCTGCTGTTGGTTGCCTGGCTCGCGTTGCCACTCGGCGCGTGGGCCTACCACGAAGGTCCTGGCCAGGACCGCACGGCGCTCGATGCGATGGATGCCGTGATCACCGCCGCGCACGACGCGGCGCGCGCCGGCAAGTGGAAGGTCGCCGTGCGCGAGTACGAGGCGGCGCTGGCGAAGCAGCCGAAGAACCCGGACGCGCTGTCGAAGACGACGGTGCAGCGGCTGCAGGTCGAGCTGAACAAGGCGCGCATGCAGGCGAGCAAGCTGCCGGAGGCGCGCGAAGAACTCGAAGCGCTGGTCGAGCAGATGCATGCCGACGCGGACACCGATCCGGTCGTGCTCGCCGACGCGCGCCAGGCGCTCGCCCGTTCGCAGTTCTACATGACGTGGTTGATGCGCCTCGAAGGCCTCGACCGCGATGCGTGGGAGCCGGAGATCGAAGCCGCCCGCCAGAACTGGCGTCTGCTCGCCGAACAGGCGAAGGACGACAAGGTCGCGGTGCAGCACCGCACCGACCTGGAAGCGGCGATCCGCCTCGAGCGCATGGAGCTCGAGGACCTGCAGGGCCTGCCCCTGCCAGGTGAATGAGAAGGCTGCGGCACGAAGCCCGGTCGGGCTTCCAAGAAGGGAAAGAAGCCGAAGCAAGGTGGTGGAGCTGGCAGCGGTCCGCCAGTCGACACCGGCGGTTCCTGAGCGCCTCGTAGCGCTCCACGACGAGACGGGCCGTCGCGATCACACGATCGCGGCGGCCCGTTCTGCTTCCGGCCGGCTCGTCGCCGCGCGCCGGGTTCGCGTCGCCGCTCAGCGCGCCGGTGGCGCGATCTCGCGGATGACGGCGCCGCGCTGTTCGTCGAGCACGAGCACGGCGTAGCGCTGGGCGGTGAGGTTCGGGTCGTCGGACAACGACGCGTAGTCGAAGCGCCCGCGCAGGTCGGTGTAGCCGTCCTTGTGGAAGCGCACGGTGCCGTCGGGCAAGCGCGCGAACACCTTGACGTAGGCCTTCGGCAGCGGCGCGCCGCCGTCCTGGGTGGTGACGGCGACCTGGCCGAAGTTCTCGAGGAAGCGCACCGACAGGTTGTTGGCGAAGTACGGCACGCTGCGCACGAGGCCGTTGGCGCGCACTTCGACCAGCACGTTCTTCTGGTGGAAGCGCTGCGGCAGCTCGAACGCCACCTGCGGCGCGTCCTTCGGCAGGTCCTTCGTCTCGGCGAGCGTCGGCTGCACGTAGGCGGCGGCGGTGCCACCCTGGTTCTGGAACGGCTGCGCCGAGAAGGCGAACTCGACGTCGAGCTCGTAGTAGCGCACCTCGCAGCGCGCGACGTTCTTGTGCGCGATGGTCAGCGTGCGGCCGCTGACGGCGAGTTCGAGCGCCGCCGCGGTGGCGACGGCGTCGGCGACCGGCTCGCCGCTCGGCTTCGCGGCGCCGCCCGCAGCTTCGTCGAGCTGCGCCAGCACGGCGGCGAAGCGCTGCTGCCAGTGCGGGACCGGGTGGTCCTTGTGGCGAGTCGCCAGCTCGCGCGCCTTCGCCACGTCGCCGGTGAAGAAGCAGGTGTAGGCGGCGAGGTAGTCGTACTGCACCCGCGCCGCGATGCGCGCGGGATCGACCTTGGCGAACGCCGCGAGCCCTTCCTCGATGCGATCCTGCAGCAGCAGGTAGTAGGTGACGACGAGCCAGTCGTCGTGCGACAGCGTGTCGTGGTAGCCGAGCAGCGTCATCAGCTGCGAGTACTGGCGCGCCAAGTCCTGGTTGCCGAGCACGCGCTTGCCGCCGAGCGGGTGCGCGCGCTGGTGGACCAGCGGGTCGAGTTCGAGGTGCTGGTACTGGCGGCGTTCCTTCGGTTCGAAGCGCAGCAGCGGCGAGTCGATCGCCATGCCGCACTGGCCGAGGAACGCGTCCTGGTGGCGCAGGTACTCCCCGCACGCGACGGCGTCGCGGTGCAGCAGCGCGTACGACCACAGCGTGTCGTCGTAGACGTGGCGCGCGCGCAGCTTGCCGAGCGTCTGGGTGAAGAACTCGCGGTCCTTCATGCGCCAGGCGATCTTGCCGAGCTCGAGGCGCTGCACGTTCTGCTGGTCGAGGAAGGCGAGCACGTCCTGCGCACTGCCTTGCTGCGAGACGTGCTCCCACGACCGCGTGTCGACGGTGGTCGGCACGGCGACGACCTTCAGCGTGCGCGGCTCGGCGTGCGCGGCGAGCTTGCCCTTCTCGGCGGCGTGCGCCGGGTAGTGGGCGAAGTCGCCGGCGGCGGGGAAGTAGAAGGCATACTCGAGCGTGGCGGTGGCGTAGGGGGCGAGCTCGACGCTGTGGCCCTTGGTCCAGAAGCCCTTCTGCAGCGGCACGGCGCCGGCGGGGATCTGCAGCAGCACGTCGGTGGTGCGCTTGCTGGAGGTGGGGTTGGTGACGACGACCTGGCAGCCGTAGGCGACGTCGACGACGAACTCGCCGGTGACGAAGGCGTCGCGGCGTTCACCGTTCTCGAAGCGGTAGCGGTCGTCGAGGCGGAAGAAGTTCTGGCCGAGCAACAGCGGCTGCTGGTCCTGCGCGGCGGGCTCGGTCTTCTGCACTTCCTTGCGCACCAGCAGCAGCGGGGTCGCGGCCTTCAGCGTGCGCGCGTTGCCGTCGATCGTGACCTCGTGCTTGCCGGCGGTGAACGGCAGGTCGAGCACGGCGAGTGCTGTCATCATCTCGAGCACGCTGCCGGTGGCTTCGATCAGGTGCGGCGATGCGAACGGCTGGCCCGCTGGGGCGGTGGCGAAGTCGACCCAGAAGCGGTTCGGGGCGACGACGTCGG